>JAKBCQ010000065.1 GCA_021807585.1 Planctomycetota bacterium
CTCCCAAATTCTTCCAGAATTTTCCGAATAAATCGCCCGCTTCGGCGTATATTATAGAGGGCGTGAATTCCGGTTCGAAATCCAAAACGTTCCGTACCAAAAACAACCAAAAAACTTTCGCTCAATCACCCAATTTTCTCATTCACCCAAAATACCGACCAGCCAATACCCCAAACGCTCGCCGCGTTCACACCCTTACCGATCCCCAGGAAACCAACCGCAAGGCGAACGATCGCTTTGCGAAATATCTCCGCCGAACTCCATTTGCCCCTACAAATTACGCAAACCGCCCAAGATCCGATCGGCTTCGCTCGGTCGTTTTTCTTTATACCACGAAGAATCAGCAACTTGCGCTGTAAACGCTCGGCCGCCACCCCGCCGTCACGGTCGGACACGCCTGAGAACGATCGGTTGATCGGCGGGTCAATCGATCGACAAAAATCGATCTGTTCGGTATTCAAACCCCGCGGCGTTTGACGACCTCGACGCTTAAGCCGTTCGGGTCGCTCTTTGACAATTCGCAATCGGACTGAGGGAACGGGAGGCGTCGTCGCCCGAATCGATCGAACGCGATCGACCGACCGCGGCGCCTCCCGAACCTGGGAGTTTCGCGGTCTGAGACGATCGATCGCGCGGTAAGCGGGTCGGGCGAACGAATCGAGGTTCTCAACCGCACTCGCTCGCGGTTCGTCCTTGCGATGCGCGATCCGCAACGCGTGTCCAATTCGTGTTGACCGTCTTGGCGATCCTTTCTAAGATCCCGCGGCCGATCGTACGACCGGTTCTCCGTGTCACGACGGCGCGCGGAGGTTTCGGCCTCGGATCCCGTGTCAACAACCGTTCAAGGCGCGATTTTATGTACCGTTGGATAGCGCTCGGCGCGATCTTCGTCATTGTCGCCGCGATCGCGACGTGGATGACGATCGAAACCCAAAACAATCGACTCGTTTGGGATCATTTCGACGTCGTGAAGCCGACGGTGCTTTATCGATCGGGTCAGCTCAATCCCCATCAATTGAAGCAAGCGCTCCATCGTTATGGAATTAAGACGGTCGTGAATTTTCAGGTCGCGGGCGAAGGGGTCGAGACCGAGCGGAAGATTGTCCGCGAACTCGGCGTGGATTTTGTCAATATGCCGATGCCCGGCAGCGGATTTGGTCGCGAGGAACAATTCCGCGATTTTCTCAAAATCGTCGACGATCCCGACCGCCGTCCGGTGTTGATACATTGCGCCCGCGGGACGTGTCGAACGGGCGCCGCGGTCGCGTTATTTCGTTTCGAACGCGACGGTTGGACGGTCGACGACGTCGACGCCGAGATGCGTCGGCAGGGATATCCGCGCGGGTGGATCGCGGGATATATGTTGCAAATGGTGAAAAAGCGACCTTTTGAAGATCTTTATTCGCCGCTTAAGACCGAAGATCGCAACACGGTGAAGATCGCCGGGAGAGGAGCCGCCGATGTCGATTGAAACCGCGGTCGCCAGCCGTCGACGCGTGCGGGTCCATCGTATGAAGACAATCGAAATACCCACGCCCGTTTCGCTTTCACGCATCGTTCTACCTTGGCTGATCGTGATGGGAGCGCTGGCGATTCCCTTGATTGGCGGAGGGAATGAGGAAGCCGGTTCGACCGAGGCTCGGATCGGGCTCGCGGCGGGGGGACCGATCGGACCGCTGGGCGAGGTTTACGGGTCGTGGGATGTGTCGCTTTTACCCGGTAAGGTTCTACCGGCTCAGATGTGGTGTTGGGGCGAAGGGGGCATTCCGACGACGGCGTCGATCCGCTGGCCGTCGGCGATCGCGGCACTGATCGCGGGAAGTCTTTTAGTTTATGGATCTTGGAGAAAGCTAGGCGCGACCGCGGCGGCGTGGACCGCGGTGTGTTGGGGAACGTCGATCGCGATCATCGACCGTTCCGAGTCGTTGAACGTCGATTTTCTCACAGGTTTATGGACGATCGCGGCGCTCGAGCGATCGTTATCGCGCGGGTGCGGATTGCTCGCGGGGATTTTCGCGGGGTTGGCGTTTTTGGCGGGGGGATGGACGCCGGTCGCGATCATCATGCTTGTGAACGTGATCGCGGGTCGACCGGCGGGCGCGTTCTCGTGGCGGTTCCTTTTGCCGTTGGCGGCGATTTTTGGCGGGTGGTCGTATTGGACGTTAAGCGTCGTACCGACCGCGGCGTGGGCCGCGGTTTTAACGCTGCCGTTCCTGCAAAAATCGGCGTGGTTTTTGATCCTCGACGTGCTGGCGGGATCGCTCCCTTGGACGGCGTTTGCTTTGCTCGCGTTCGCGGCTTCGGTGCGGTCGGCGTGGGGTGATCAAGGTCGATCGCGCGTGTCGGGTTGGTTGCGGGTTTCGGGGGTTTCGATCATCGCGGGAACGATCGTTCCGGGACTCGCCGCGGCTGCGCGTGCGCCCGCGATCGCGGGGCTGATTGTCGCCGCGGCTGCGAGTCTCGATCGTGTTTGGTCGACGCCGTTCGCGTTTCCTCGAGTGACGCGGCGGATCACGCTCACGATCGCGGCGGCGACGATGGTGCTGGGGGTTTTTTGCATCGCACCGTTATCGATCTATCTGGCGCTCACGGTCGGTTATTATCGACAGATCTCGATATTTCTCGCGTTCGCGTCGATCGTCACGGCACTGGTTCTCGCCGACGCGGCGTGGCTGGGGAAGACGCGTCGCGCTCTCGGGTGTGTGGTCGCGCTGGCGTTATTGATCAAGATCGCGCATTTTGGCGTCTATGTGCCCGAGATCAATTATCGAACGGGGGAGGGTCCACGCGGGCGGGCGATCGGTCAGTGGGCGCCCCCTCACCGGACGATTTTCACCGTGCATCCCTTCCCCGCGGATTTGATGCTCGCGACGCGACGTCCGGTGCGCGACCTTCCCGATCCCCGGCTGCTCAAATATCAAGCCGGGCCTCAAGGACAATCGAAATTCGTGTTGCTGCACCCCGAAGAGTTCAAGCACTGGCCCGAAGACGCTCCGCCGCTTGAAAAGGTGTTTGAGTATCGAGTTGAATTCGGCCACGAGATCTCGCACGTTCTTGCGCGAACAAAAGAGCCGATGTTCAAATAAAGGATTCGATTTGTCGGCGAATCTGAACACACAATGGCATTCGGTGTTTTGGATCTATCACCCTCGCTTGCGCGTCGGGTTGGTATGAAGAGCGGAAGATCGACTCGTATGTCGTCGCATGGTGATCCCAAAAGCGAGGTTATTACGGCGATTCTTTTCTGAATTGTTCACACGTTACAGAACGGCTCGACGGCGCCGGGGTGAATTTGGGGACGACGACCGTTCGCGATCGAAGCGATCTCGGATGTAATTTTTTGGATTTCGGCCGATCCGGCGAGGATTTCGAGAGTCGTCTCGGTCGTACGCGAGGCGCCCGGTTCGAGTGAGACGACGCGACCGCGCGATTTTTCGAACGGTTTGGGGTTGGGGTAATTGGTTCCGGGTTCAAGGCCGGTGACATAACCTTCGCGTTCGCCCCTGGTGCATTTCCAAAGGGTGAACGCGGGCAAGCCGGCGGTTTGATAACGGAGCGCGACTCCTTTTTCGCCCGCGGGGTTTTGGAGCAGGACGATCGTCTCTCCCGATCGATCGAAAAGTTCCATGAAGTACACCATCTCGGCGAATCCGGGCTCGGGCCCGCGGTAAACGTCGTAAGCCGAGAGCCCCTCGACGGCGCGCGCGTCGCGCGGGACGAGCGTCTTGATCGGAGCGACAAACTTCGACCCCGCTCCCAGGTACGGAGGGCCGAAATTCCAATGATAAAGCGCCTCGAGATCGCACGCGGAATCGCCCAGGTTCGTGAAAACATCGGTAAGCGTGAGACGATTCGATCCGGGAACCGTTTTTATTTTTGAGCACATGCATATATGAGGGCCAAAAAGTCTCGTCTCTTGTACACGTCCCTCGATCGTGATTGGATAAGGAGGTTTTTCGTCGATATCGATCGACACGTAATGAGCGGGTAATCCCGCGATCGCTCCGTGAAGGCCGACGATCGTTTGACGGCCGTCGGCGGAGGTTTCGGAGTAAGGCGCGCCGTTGCTTTCAAGCCCGCACCGCGCCAGCAGCTCGTCGAAGCCTTCGAGCCAGCCGAGACCGCCGTTTTTCGCCGAATTGACGAACATCGGATGCACGGGACCGTCGGTTACGGGAGAATCCCAGCCGAGCCGATCGCCGCGATAAGAGCCGCGCCGGATTCCCATTCCGCGCGTCGGTATCAAGGTGAAATCGAGAGCGCCGCCGCGGATTTCGATCACATCGACTCCGTGCCTGCGACCGCCGCGAAGCGTTCTCTTAACAATCGACCAGTCCGAATCCATCGGTAGCCCGAGGTCGCTGGGACCGATCGCGAGCGATTCAACCCAAACGTCTTGGGATATGTCTGTAAGTAAAATCGAGGGCATCGCGACCCCGAGCGTTTTTGAGGGATTGTATGATGATAAGCGCAAAAGTTGAAAAGCGAAAGCCGCGAGGTCTAGGTAGAGACGACCGAAGAGGCGGGAGACGATCCGTTCTTCGCCTCTTCGATCGGTCTACATGTTTACGAACAACCCATGCTGTTGCCGCAGTTGAAGCAGCGGTAGCACGTGCCGCAGCGAACGGTGAGCGCGCCGCAGTTGTCGCACGCGGGAGCGTCGCTTTGGAAGTGGGCGAACTGCTCGTCGCGGGCGAGGAGGGTCGATTCGAGAGCGAGGGGCTGAGTCGGCTTCGATTGCAGCTCGGCCTCGACGTGCTCGAAATCGGCGATCGTCGCGGCGCGATGCCCGTTCACCTTGACCGCGGGTTTGGCCTCGATCGCGACGGGTTCGTCGGCGTCGACGCGTTTGGGGGCGTTCGCCTCGCGATATCCAGGAATGAACTGCATCCCCAGCCAGCGGAAGATGTAATCGGTAACGCTCTTGGCGATCGGGATATCGGGGTTCTTGGTGAAGCCCCCCGGCTCGAACCGGCTGTGCGCGAACTTGTTGACGAAAACCTCGAGCGGGACGCCGTATTGCAATCCCATCGAGATCGCCGTTCCCAACACGTCCATCAGCCCGCCGATCGTCGAACCCTCTTTGGCCATCGTGATGAAGACTTCACCGGGACGGCCGTCGGGGTAGAAACCGACGGTGACGTATCCCTCGTGCCCCTGGATATCAAACTTGTGCGTCAAACTTTGACGCGTCTCGGGGAGCCGCTCGCGCCGCGGCGCGGGATGCGACGTAACCGTTTGAGCGGGCGCGGGTACGACCGCCGAGGTCGTCGCGACGATCGTCGAAGCGGCGTCGTCGGCCTTCGTTTCCACCTGAGAACTGCTGACGGGCTGGCTTTCCTTCGATCCGTCGCGGTAAATCGCCAGCGCCTTGAGGCCGAGCTTCCAGCCCTCAAGATACGCGTCGCGAATATCGGCGACGGTCGCGTCGCGCGGCATGTTGACCGTTTTCGAGATCGCGCCGCTCAGGAACGGTTGCGCCGCGGCCATCATCTTAAGGTGACCCCGCCATTGGATGCTCCGCGATCCGTTGCTCGGCGGGAAGGCGCAATCAAAGACGGGAAGGTGCTCGTCGCGCACGCCGGGAGCGCCTTCGATCGTGTCTTTGGCGTCGATGTAATCGAGAATCCCCTCGATCACGGGCTCGTCGTAACCGAGCGTGCGGAGCGCGAGCGGAACCGTCCGGTTGACGATCTTGAGCAAACCGCCGCCGGCGAGCTGTTTGTACTTCACCAAAGCGATATCGGGCTCGATCCCCGTCGTATCGCAATCCATCATGAAGGCGATCGTCCCCGTGGGAGCGAGGACCGTCACCTGGCTGTTGCGATAACCGTGCTTGCGGCCGGCGTCGACGCATTCCCGCCAAACGCTCCGCGCCTCGTTCCAAAGATAAGGAGGACACGACGGATCGATCGCGTCGACCGCGTCGCGATGCATCTCCATCACCCGCAACATCGGCTCGCGATTGACCGCGAATCCCTCGAACGGACCGACCGTCGCGGCGAGCTCGGCGCTCGTCAGATACGCCTGGCCGTGCATGATCGCGGTGATCGCCGCGGCGAGCGCACGCCCCTCGTCCGAATCGTACGGCCGACCCGAGGCCATGATCAGCCCGCCCAAATTCGCATAACCCAAACCCAACGGACGGAACTTGTGACTGTTCGCCGCGATCCGGTCGGTCGGGTAGCTCGCGTGATCGACCAAAATCTCTTGCGCGGTGATGAACACCCGCGCCGCGGCGCGAAACCGAGCGACGTCGAACCCGCCGTCCTCGGTGCGGAACTTCATCAAGTTCAACGACGCCAAGTTGCACGCGCTGTCGTCAATGAACATATATTCGCTACAGGGATTCGACGAATTGATCGGAGCGGTGTTGGGGCACGTGTGCCAGCGCTGGATCGTGTCTTCGTATTGGATGCCGGGATCGCCGCAAAGCCAGGCGCCTTCGGCCATTTTGTCGAAGAGCGTGGCGGCGGGGTAGGTGTCCATCGGTCGCCCCGTCGTCACGGCGTGGGTCGTCCAAGTTCCGCCGGTTTCATAAGAGCGAAGGAAGGAATCGGTGACGCGAACCGAGAGGTTGGCGTTCTGGAACATCACCGAGCCGTACGCCTCGGAATTGAAGTTCGAGTCGTAACCGGCGCGGATCAACGCCTGAGCCTTCTTTTCCTCTTTGGTTTTACACTCGATGAACTCAAGGATATCGGGATGTTTGCACTTGAGCGTTTGCATCTTGGCGGCGCGGCGGGTTTTGCCGCCGCTTTTGACGACGCTGGCGATCGCGTCGTACACCCGCATGAAGCTGACGGGGCCCGAGGGCTTGCCGCCGCCGGTGAGCTTCTCGCGGCTCGAACGGAGGGTCGAAAGATCGCTTCCCGTCCCCGAGCCGAATTTGAAGAGCATCGCCTCGGAGGTCGCGAGCCGCATGATGTCGGCCATGTCGTCGGCGACGCTTTGAATGAAGCAAGCCGAACCCTGGGGGTATTCGTAAGAGTTGTCGGTTTTGACGACGGTGCGCGTCTCTTCGTCCCACCGCCAACCGCCGCCCGAACCCTTCACGCCGTAACGATGATAAAGCCCGACGTTGAACCAGACGGGCGAATTGAACGACCCGTATTGATTGAGGCAAAGCGCCGTGAGCTCGTCGTGGAACCGCTCGGCGTCGGCGTCGGTCGCGAAGACGCCGTCGCCTCGACCCCAGTCGGTGATCGTCCGCACGACGCGTTCAATCAGGGCGCGCACGCTCGATTCGCGCTCGGCGGCGCCGACCTCGCCGAAGAAATACTTGCTCACCACGACGTTCGTCGCGAGCGGACTCCACGATCGGGGAATCTCGCAATCTTGCTGCTCGAAAATCAAGCGACCGCGATCGTCCTTGATTTGCGCCGTGCGAAGATCCCACTCGACCTCGTCGTAGGGGCCGACCCCCTCCGTGCTAAAATGCCGCGCGAAACTCAAACCGCGGCGCGATCCGACGGTCGCGCGGTCCAAGTTGCGGTCGCCAACCCCAAGCCCACGCGTCCGAGCTTCCTCCGGACCGGGCGACACACCCGCTCTTCGCTCCGCCGCCTTTTCCATGGATGCTCTCTCCTTAATTAGGCCGCGCCCGCGAATACACAAAGACGCGACGCCCGATGCGACATCCTAGCCTCAGACTGTTCAGATGTCAAGCGAAAAATCAAAACCCCGTCGCCCGAATACCTCGACGTGCCGGACGGCGACACGAACCAACCGGGCGCATGAAGCGATTCGCAAGGATCGTGTTCGACCCTTGAATGATCGCTTCCACATGCTCTGGTTGATCAGGTCGGTTCAATCTAATCGGGGAGAATCGAAAAGTCAAAGCCCTGTCTCGAACGCCGAAAAATTGCTGAAAACGGCGTGAAGAGACGATGAGGACGACCGCGTGTGAACGTTGATCGGTTTACGCAACTTATTGAGGAGAAACAAGTTTGGACGTCAGAAGCGAATCTCGGATCAGCCCAGGATGGCGCGGAGCTCGGCGATCACCTCGGCCATCGATTTATAACGGTGATCGCGGTTTCGAGCGATCGACTTGCGGAGGAATTCGGCGAGGTGAGGCGGCATTTTGGGCTTCACCACCAGCGGATCAAGCGGATCGTGATTCATCCGCTTAAGCAAGATCGCCAGCGATGTGCTCGCCTCGTATGGTAGACGGTTGGTCAGCAATTCGAACGCCGTCGCGCCGAACGAAAAGACGTCGATCCGCACGTCGATCGGTTCGCGGCGGACGAGCTCGGGCGCCATATAATCGAGCGATCCCGTCCGATTGCCGGGTCGACGGAACTCGGGCGTGTTCGGAACCGCCAACCCAAAGTCGATTAATTTAACCTGACCCTCGGTGTTGAACAGAATGTTGCGAGGTCCGAAATCATGGTGAATAAACCCCGCGGAGTGCACCGCTGCGAGCCCCTCGGCCGCCTGCAGCAACGCCTCGAGCT
>JAKBCQ010000066.1 GCA_021807585.1 Planctomycetota bacterium
GCTTGCACGGCGGGGGTGTCGGGCAACAGGAGCGCGAACTCCTCGCCGCCGTAACGCGCCGCGAAAACGGGCGAAATCGCCGCGTCGCGAAACAGCGAACCGACGACGCAGAGGACGTCGTCCCCCGCGGGATGCCCGTACGAATCGTTATATTGCTTAAACCAATCAACATCAAGTAATATCAGTGAAAGCGGGGCGCCCGAGCGCGACGCGATCCGGCATTGATTGTGGAGTTCCTCGCGGAAATAGCCGCGATTTTTCAGACCCGTCAGGCCGTCGATTGTCGCGTGCTCGGCGAGCCGCGCGTTCATCTCGACGATCAGATCATGCGACGCCTTGGCCCGCGTCGCCGATCGAACCCGCGCCAATACGACGGGCATTCGAAACGGTTTTGTCACATAATCATGCGCGCCGACATCTAGACCGCGAACGACGTCGTCTTCTTGCTCACGCGCAGATATAATGATAACTGGAATCGATCGCAGCTCGGGATCTTCTTTCAGCCTGCGGCAAACTTCGTATCCGTCCATTCCCGGCATCATCACGTCGAGGAGGATGACGTCGGGCCGCGCCGATCGCGCCAGTTCGAGCGCCTGCCTGCCGTTGAACGCCGAAACAACCTTGTAGCCGTGATCCGCCAATTCATAAGTCAATAGCGCGACGTTGTCGGCGACGTCGTCCACGACCAATACCTTCGCCATCATCACACCTCGACGGGAAAAAACGACCGTATCGTATCAATCAATAAAGACTCATCAATCGGTTTGGTCACAAGCGCCGAGACCCCCGATTCAAGAATCGACCGCTCCTCCCCTTTGATCGCGTGCGCCGTGACCGCGATGATCGGGAGATTGGCGGTTGCGGGTCGAGAGCGTAATCGCCTCGTCGCTTGCGCTCCGTCCATCCCCGGCAACGAAACGTCCATCAACACCAGATCAAACCTTCCACGATCGAGCATCGTCAACGCCTCCTCGGCCGAAGACGCCGATTCGTGCGCAAAGCCGTGATCGTCGAGAATCCAACCCGCGAGTTTGCGATTATCGGCGTTATCCTCAACGATTAATACTTTCGCTTTCATGTACAAACGACCTCCGTCTCGTGAGCGTGCGTTCCGTCGGCGGGCCGAGGAACCCGGCCCAGGGTGTTGAGAATCGATTCGACGACGTGCTCGGTATCGCCGCGCCCTTTGGTGAGGACCGTCGCGGCCGACCGCGAAAGTTCGTCGATCTCGCCGGGTTCGAGCGACTTGGCGGTCAAAACGACGACCGGAATCGCGTTCCAAACGGGGTCGAGCTTGATATTCTTAAGAAATGTGAATCCGTCCATCACGGGCATCATCAGGTCGAGGACGATCACCGACGGGACCGATTCGGCGAGCCTCGAGAGCCCGTCGCGACCGTTCGCGGCGATCCGCACCGCGAAGCCCTGATCGGTTAGCGCCTCGCTCAGCAGGCGAGCGGTATCGGGATCGTCCTCGACGACGAGCGCCGAGCCCGCCTCGTCGCGGAGGATCTCGCGGACTCGCGCCACGAGTTCCTCGGCGTCGACGGGCTTGGCGAGATAACACCGCGCGCCCGCGTCGAGAGCCTGCGGCTCCTCGCTCTCAACCGAGACGACGATGATCGGCACGGTCGCGAGCTCGCGATCCTCCCTCAGGCTCTCGATCACGTCGTAGCCGCTTTTACCGGGCATCCTCAGGTCGAGACAAATGACGTCGGGACGCTCGAGCCGCGCTCCCTCGACCGCCGAATCGTAGTCGAACGCCACGACGACGCGAAAACCCGCGTCTTCAAACGTCAATTTCAAATATTTACAGATATCCGGTTCGTCGTCGACGCAAAGGATCGTCACGCCGCGCCGCGGCGAGACTTCGGCAAGATCGGCTTGAGCGGCGTCGCGGGCCGCGCTTTCCACAAAATGATGAGCATTTTTGTAATTTGAAGAATGATCATTATTATTAGAATTGTCGCGGCGAGCCGGAAGCGATTTTGGGTTCGATTCGTCTTCGGCGGGGTCGTTTTCGCAGCGCGGGTCGAGGGGCAAAACGAGCGTGAACTCACTGCCGACGCCGGGTTCGCTCGTCAGATCGATGCGGCCGCCGTGCAATTTGGCGTAATGCAGGCAGATGACGAGTCCGAGCCCGGTCCCTCCCGCCTTGCGCGTCGTCGCGCCGTCGAGCTGGGTGAATTTTTGGAACAATCGCGCGCGATCCTCGGGGCTGATGCCGATCCCCGTATCTCGAACCGAGATTTCGAGCGTTCGTCCCCGCCCGGCGTCGCGTCCCGTCCGCGCCGCGAGAATCACCGAGCCGAGTTCAGTATATTTAATACCATTCGATACAAGATTCATGACGATCTGTCGAAGCATAACGGGATCGCCGACGATCTCGGGAAGCTCGCTTTCGGGGAGATCGAGCCTGAGTTCGACGGGCTTGCCGTCGGTAAGCGGAGCGGCCTGATCGAACACCTCGCGGATCATCCCGGCGGGATCGAATCGCGCGCGTTTGACGTCCATCTTACCCGCCTCGATTTTGGAGAGATCGAGGATATTGTTGATCAATCCCAACAGGTGTTTGGCGTTGCGATCGACCGTTTTGAGCGCGTCGAGATCGCGGTCGGGGATTGAATCGCCGATCCGGCGGATCAGCCGTTGCGTGAATCCCATAATGGAATTCATCGGCGTGCGAAGTTCGTGCGACATGTTCGCCAGAAACTCGCTCTTCACGCGATTGGCGCGGTCGGCCTTGCGCGATTCCTCCTGGAGCGCCCGCGACTGCGTTTGTAAATTCGCGAGCAATTCGAGCCGTTGCTCTTCAATTAAAAATGCGTTCATGCGAATCGCAAGTTGATCGAGCCCCGCGGCCAGAAACCCTCGCTGCGCGTCGTTCACGGGGCCGACGTGCGCCGTCGTCAACACCCCCAAACAACGGTGCTGAAAGACGATCGGCCAGCTTCGAATGCTTTGTAAACCGACGTCGCCGACGCCGAACCGAACTCTCAAATTCGCGTGCCCGAAGGGTCCCAGCAACGTTTTCGGTTCGCGCGTCCGCGCGACCGTCGCGGGGAGCCCGTCCCCCTGAAATACCGCGGCTTCAAGCGGACCCTCGTCGAGCCCCATCGCGAATCTTGGTTCGAGCGTTCCGTCGGGTCGCACCGTGTGCAAAACCGAACACGCGGTGCGCAACACCCGCGAGATACACCTCAACGCGGCCTCGTAGGTTGCGAGCTGCTCGGTCTGGTTGAGCGCCGCGGCGAATTCGGCGTTTGCCTCGATATGTTCACGTGCCGATTCCAATTCGGCGCGGCGCCGCGCCACGCCGCGCATCTCGTCGAGCCACTGGCGGCACGATCGCATCAAAAACGCGTCGGTCAACGCGAGCCAACCCGCGTGCTCGAGGAACAAGCGACCGTCGGGTCGTGCGATTCCGTAAAGCGACTGCGGCCAAAATCGTCCGCGAATCGCGTGATCGATCAACGTCACCGCCGACGCCGTCGCCAGCACCCTCCAATCACGATAAAAAGATAAGAGCGCAAGCGAAACAAAAATATGAAAATGTGTTTCAATCTTTCCGCCGGTGATGTGAATCAAGAGCGCGCCGATCAGCATCTGGCCGATCGCGATCGCGTACCGAGTTCCTTTTGATCCGGGAAGGATTAATCCCAGGCCGCTTGGGATCGCGACGAAGATCGCACCCAGGAAGACGACGAACCAAATGTGGCGATCGAGCGTGAAATCCCCCGCCGGCGAACGGGTGTCGGGCATGATCAAAAGCGCCGCGAGGATCGCAGCGAGCCACTGAACGATCAGAAGCCACGCGAACAGGTGATCGGATCGCTTGACGATCGCCTTCCAATCGGATTCGAAAAGTTCGGTCGAACGTCGTTCAATCGCGTCGTGATCGACGATCGCCTCGGTCGATTTCGCCGGCTTTTCTCGCATCATGGCCGTGGCGCCTGGAACGTCGGATTCGGTGCGGATCTCGGCTGCGCACCGAGAGCGATCGATCGCGCACGCCTGGTTCGGCGACACGATCGTCGGTTTCCCCGGTTCGCGCTTCACGACGTAACCATAGAATACATTCCGTCAAAAAAAAGCGGCTTCGCGGCGCGATCGCTTTGGGCTCAGGGTCGATCGATCTTTGGAGGAGAATCGCGATTTCATAAAATATTATTATATAATATAAATATAAATTAGGAAATAATCATAATCTATTGATCTCTGAGCGGGGAGACTTGATCGAATCGGCGACGACCCTCTTGACTCCAACCGGAGCATTCGTTGCGATGAGATTCGCTCCTCTTCCGTATCCATGGGCGAACAAACCGACGAGCCGATCGATTTCTTGGCGGGAGATCGCATGATCCCTCGGCGCGGCGGGATCGGGAACAACTTACGGCGGATTCACATAAACAAATTTCTAGGTGGAATGAAAATGGCCGATTATTCGCGTCGGATGTTTTTGGGATCCGCGGGGCTCGCGGCGGGGCTTGCCGCGGTTGAGGCTTCGACAGCCGCGGCGGCCGAGCAAGCCGAGCCCGCTCGCGGCGGCGACGATTCGCTCCCCGAGTTCCGTTATGAGATCGAAAAATCGCACGGCAAGGTCGTCGGCGGCAATTCGGCGCGGGAGGCGACGGTACGCCAACTGCCGATATCGGTCGGCCTCGCGGGCGTTTCGATGCGGCTCGAGCCGGGAGGAATGCGCGAGCTTCATTGGCACGCGATCGCCGCCGAATGGGCGTTCATGATCGAAGGACGATGTCGTACGACGGTCATCGCCCCCGACGGCTCGTCCGAAATCAACGATTTCAACCCGGGCGACGTTTGGTATTTCCCCCGCGGCCACGGCCATTCGCTCCAGGGGCTTGGACCCGGAACGTGCCATTTTGTTCTCGTTTTCGATAGCGGATCGTTCTCCGAATTCGGCACCTTCAGCGTCACCGATTGGCTCGCGCACACCCCCAAGAACATCGTCGCGCAAAACCTCGGCCTGCCCGTCGATATTGTGGAAAAACTGCCGAATCACGAGGTTTATTTCGCCCGCGGTAAGGTTCCGGAACCAATCCCGGACATGCCCCATCGCCGCGGACTCGTCTCCCCGGCATTCACGCATCGTTATCAATTAATGGAGCAAAGCCCCAGCGGAGAGTTCCAGGGGGGTAAAGAATGGCGCGTCAGCTCCCGCGAATTCCCGATCGCGCAATCGATCACCGGGGTGATCCTCGATCTCGAACCCGGGGCTCTTCGCGAGCTTCACTGGCACCCCAACGCCGACGAATGGCAATATATTATTAAAGGCGAATATGAAATCGGCGTCTTCGGCTCGGGAGGGCGCGCCCGGCATGAAACCTTCAAACCCGGCGACGTCGGCTACATTCCTCGCGGCTACGGTCATTACATTCACAACAAGAGCAAAGAGACGGGCCGAATCCTCATCGCGTTCAACACCGGCGAATATCAGGAAATCAGCCTTTCCACCTGGCTCGCATCGAACCCCGACACGCTTTTGACCGAGAACCTCGAGCTCGATCGCAAACCGGTCGATCGATTGCCCAAAGAACGCATTTTCATCGCCCCCGAACGACCGCCGATCCCTTGATCGGCGGGTTTCCGAGCACGCTCGGATCGGCTAAGAATCGCCTCCCGTTTGGCGTCGGGGATCGGTCGCCGCGAACGCTCCCCTTGGCGAAACGACGTCGTTTGCGTTAGCCTTTGGAACGTGAGCGATCCCCCGCGGGGCGTCCGGTGCAATACAAAGGTTTATGTGATTATGGTTTTGATTAAACTTCCCGACGGTTCGGTCCGTGATTTTGAAGACGGATCGACTCCGCGCGACGTCGCCGCTTCGATCGGTCGGAGGCTCGCCGAGCAGGCGATCGCCGCGGTCGCGCAAGGCCGCGTCGTCGATCTCGACCGGCCGATTCAAGACGCGATCGACGGCGACAAAACGAACGAGCCGATCGAGCTGCGGATTCTCACGACCAAAGATCGCGAGGCGCTCGACGTTCTGCGACACTCGACCGCTCATATCATGGCGCGAGCGATCCTTCGGTTGTTTCCCGGGGTGAAGCTCGCGTTCGGTCCGACGACCGCGACGGGCTTTTATTACGACGTCGATTCCCCCGAGCGTCCCCTCTCGGAAAACGACTTCCCCGCGATCGAGGCCGAGATGGCCAAGATCCTCGCCGCCGACGAGCCGTTCGATCGCTTCACCCTCCCCGTCGATCGGGCGCGCGCGTTCGTCGCCGATCTCGGTCAAACTTATAAAATTGAACATATTGACGATGAACTTTATAAATATGGAGTTCTTAGTTTTTATCGTCAGGGAGAGTTCGTCGACCTCTGCCGCGGTCCGCACATTCCCAGGGCGGGGAAAGCGGGGGCGTTCAAGTTGCTGTCGATTTCGGGATCTTATTGGAAGGGGAAGACCGATCGGCCGATGCTGCAGCGCGTTTACGGCACGGCGTTTTTCGACAAAAAGGAGCTCGACGCGCATCTGGCGCGGATCGAGGAGGCCAAGAAGCGCGATCACCGCAAGCTCGGTAAAGAGCTTCGCTTGTTCACGATCTCAAATCTTGTAGGCCCGGGGCTCGTCCTCTGGGCGCCCAAAGGCGCGACGATTCGGGGGATTCTTGAGAACTTCCTCAAAGACGAACTCGTCTCGCGGGGATATCAGCCCGTTTATACTCCGCATATCGGTCGGATCGAGCTTTATCAGACGAGCGGTCATTACCCGTATTACAAAGATTCGCAATTCCCCACGCTTAAGATGCCCGCCGATCCTTTCGCCAAGGAGCTTGTCGACGGGCTCGTTTCGGGAACGATCGACGACGACCGTCAGCGCGAGCTGCTCGCCAAGGCGCATATCCCCGATCGCGAGGCGTCCAAAGGCGTTGACGAATCGGGATCGAAATATTTTGATTTGGATATCAAGGGACGAATCGCGTATGTCGAGAGCCGATGCGAGTTCGAGGAATATCTCCTCAAGCCGATGAATTGTCCGCATCACATTCAGATTTTCGCGTCGCAACCGAGGAGTTACCGCGATCTTCCCGTCCGGTTCGCCGAATTCGGCACGGTGTATCGATATGAACAATCGGGCGAGCTCTCGGGCTTGACGCGCGTCCGAGGCTTCACCCAGGACGACGCGCACCTGTTCTGCGCACCCGAGCAGGTTCGCGGCGAATTTCGCGCCACGATGGAGCTGACGCAGTTCGTTTTGAACAGCCTGGGGCTCGCCGATTATCGTCTTAGGCTTTCCAAGAGCGATCCGTCGGACCCGAAATTTCAGGGCGCCGCGGGAGAGATCTGGCAAAAGGCCGAGGCCGATATCCGAGCCGTTCTTGATGAGATGGAATTGCCTTACGACGAGGCGCCAGGCGAGGCCGCGTTTTACGGTCCCAAGGCCGATTTCATCGTTCGCGATTGCATCGGCAGGCAATGGCAGCTCGGCACGGTGCAGCTCGATTACGTGCTTCCCGAGCGGTTCGGGCTCGAATACACGGGGCCCGATAATCACCCGCATCGCCCTGTGATGATTCATCGCGCGCCGTTCGGCAGCATGGAGCGGTTTATGGGGATTTTGATCGAGCATTTCGCGGGAGCGTTTCCGCTTTGGCTCGCTCCCGAGCAGGTTCGCGTGCTGCCAATTTCCGACAAAGTTCTCGATTACGCCAAGAGCGTGCTCGAATCGCTCCGCAACGCGGGTTTGCGAGCCGAGATCGACGCTCGACCCGAGAAGATCGGCGCCAAGATCCGCGACGCCCAGCTCGAGAAGATCCCCGTCATGTTCGTCGTGGGAGTGAAGGAGGCCGAGAACGGCTCGGTTTCGTTCCGCGATCGAGTCGACGGCGATCTCGGTCCGCTTTCACTGGAACAAGCGATTTCGCGAGTGCGCGATGAATCGACCTCGCGCAAGATCCGCCAAACCGCCCCCCTCGCTCCGGCGCTCCCGTCCGAACCCGAGGGGGAAAAGCACGAGTATTGATGTATATAACAAAATCAAATGATTGAATCAAGGCGCGACGTTTGATGCACGAGGCCGCCCGGAAAGAATTCCGCATCTTCGGGGGGATTTGAGGGTGAATCATCGATCGGGAGGCCGAACCTCCTTGTGATTCTTATTTATTTCTAGATTTATTATTCCTGTTTCGACTTTCCGAAGCCGATTTCGCCGCGGCGAATCTCAATGAGCCGGCGAACTCGCATCTGGGGGGATTCGCCCTCCCAAAACGCCTCCATCACAGCGAAACTCACCGCGGCGAACCGTGCTCACCGTCCACGCAGGCGTTTCGCCTTGATGACGAGTTCGACGAATTCGCCGCGAAATCCGCCGTGATCGGCGCCGAGGCTCTCCGACGCGAGTTCGTG
>JAKBCQ010000067.1 GCA_021807585.1 Planctomycetota bacterium
TGTCCCTTTCCCGATACGTATTCTCTTCCCGAATCGTTGCTCCTGGATGTCGCTTCAAGATCGACATCGATTAAAACAATCATGCATGCACGAATAAAGGATTCAATGCGAACGTTTTGACGACATCTATCGATTCTTGCATATTTATATAATAGATTAATCTACGCACTTTGGACGTTGGATTTTGGTGAAGACGGGGACGAGTGCGATCAAGATCGACCGCGAAGCGTTGCTCAGGCGGCGTCGCCGCGTTACGATCGCCTGAGGAAACAAGGGTCGAGGTCGTCGCCTCGAAGGGTTCAAAAGCGAGGGTTATCGTCTTGGCGAAGCTAGGTGTGATTGAAGGAGACGGGGTCGGCCCCGAAGTCATCCGCGAGGCGCTCGGCGTTCTCAAATTCGTCGCCGAAAGCGAGGGGCTCGAGATCGCGATCGTCCCCTTCGACCTGGGGGCGAAACGCTTCCACCGTACGGGAGAAGTCCTCCCCGACGGCGAACGCGACGCACTCTTAAAGCTCGACGCGATCCTCCTCGGCGCCGTCGGCGATCCGACCGTTCCGCCCGGAGTGCTCGAAAAAGGATTGTTGCTCAAACTCCGTTTCGATTTTCATCAATATATCAATTTGCGACCCGTGCGCCTTTACCCCGGCGTCGAGACGCCGATCCGCGGCAAAGGACCCGCCGACATCGATTTCGTCGTCGTCCGTGAAAATAATGAAGATTTATATGTAGGCGCGGGCGGATTCACACGCAAGGGGACGAGCGAGGAGGTCGCGATTCAAACCTCGATCAACACCCGCGTCGGGGTCGAACGTTGCGTCCGCTACGCGTTCGAACTGGCGCGAACGCGCGCAAGCGAGCGAGCGTTCGCGGGGCTCGCACGCTCCGCGGTCGATCAGGGAAAACGCGGCCGAACGACGCTCGTCGCAAAGACAAACGTTCTTACGTATGCACATGATCTTTGGATGCGGACGTTTAACGAGGTTGCGGTCGATTATCCCGAGATCGAAGCCGATTATCAGCATGTCGACGCGTGTTGCATGCGGATGATCGTTTCTCCCGAGCGGTTCGACGTGATCGCGACGACGAACATGTTCGGCGACATCATCACCGATATCGGCGCGGTGCTGCAGGGGGGAATGGGATTGGCGGCTTCGGGGAATTTGAATCCCGATCGGACGGCGCCGAGCATGTTCGAGCCCGTCCACGGATCGGCGCCCGATATCGCGGGAAAGGGGATCGCCAATCCGATCGCGGCGATTTTATCGATCGCGATGATGCTCGATCATCTCGGTTCGACCGCCGCGGCGAAGCGGGTTCGCGAAGCGGTCGCCGCGGTGCTCGCCGCGGGGGCGCCTCGAACTCCCGATCTCGGCGGCACGGCTTCGACCGCGACCGTCGGCCGCGCCGTGCTCGATCAACTGAAAAAGGGGACGCGTTAATCGTCTCGTCATCGCGAGACGATCGTTTCGCGGCGACGGAGGGAACCGTCGCCGTCTCGTATAAACATCACCAAGTTACGCGATCGGATAGACTTACGAAAATTATGTTGTGTAATCCGCGTTGATATGAACATATTCGGCCGTGAGATCGCACGTCCAGAACCGCGCGGCGGCGGGTCCTTGGTTGATGGCGAGTTCGATTTTGGTTTCGCGTTCGGATTTGATCGAATTCGAGACGGCGTCGGCGTCGAAGGGGAGGGGGGCGCCGTTGTGGTATAGCGGGAAGCCGTTGAGCTTGAGTGAAAGCTCGGACTCGTCGAAATCGACTCCGGCGTAGCCCGCGGCGGAGACGATTCGTCCCCAGTTGGGGTCGCCGCCGGCGATTGCCGTTTTGACGAGCGCGCTTTCGGCGACGGTCTTGGCGATCGCTCGAGCGTCCTCGCGCGTGCGGCATCCCGATACGTCGATCGTGATCAAATGCGTGGCGCCCTCGCCGTCGTCGGGAATCATCCGCGCCAGTTCGCGGCATAAATCGGCGACCGAAGCGGCGAACGACGCGAGCGATTCACCCGCGAGTCGCGAGCCCCCCGCGGCGCCCGACGCCAGTAACAGCACGGTGTCGTTGGTACTCGTGTGTCCCTCGACCGAGATGCAATGAAACGATTCGTCGACCGAGGCGCGGAGGATCGCGTCGAGATCGGCCGATGCGACGGCGGCGTCGGTGAGTACGAACGCGAGCATCGTCGCCATCTTCGGGCCCATCATCGCCGCGCCTTTGGCGATCCCAAGAAGGTTGATCGCGCGACCGTCGAGCGTGAGCCCGCGCGAAGCGACTTTGATCCGCGTGTCGGTCGTCAGGATCGCGTGCGCCGCGTCGAAAAAACTCTCCTGATCGGTCGTCAATCGATCGAACGCCGCTCCGACCCCCGCGGTCAGCTTATCCATCGGTAATTGCCGGCCGATGATTCCCGTCGAAGCGACGAGGATTTGATCGGGATCGCAGCCGATCTTGGCGGCGAGCGTCTCGGCGGTCGCTTGGGCGTTGCGCAGGCCCTCGTCGCCGGTCGCGGCGTTGGCGTTTCCCGCGTTGATCGCGACCCCCATGATCGATTCGGAAGGAACGATGCGTCGATCCCAGCGAACGGGCGCCGCGGCGATCCGATTGGTCGTGAAGACTCCCGCCGCGGCGCACGGGTTGGAGGCGACGAAAAGCGCCAGATCGGGCGATCCCGATGGTTTGATTCCCGATCGAACCGCCGCGGCGCGAAACCCGGCCGGAATATGATATCGTATCATAACGAATTAATCCTAAAAACAAAATATCATATCAATATCAATTATTGTGCGGTGTATCCGCCGTCGATGAAGAGGGTCGAGCCGGTGATGAAGCTCGCGGCTTGGGACGCGAGAAAGACGATCGCGGGGCCGAGTTCCTCGGGATCTCCCCAGCGGCCGAGGGGTATTTTGGCGGTGAAGTTCGCGGCGACCGCGGGGTCGTTGAGGAGCGGGAGGTTGATGTCGGTGGCGAACGGCCCGGGACAGATCGCGTTGACGTTGATTCCGTACGGCGCCCATTCGAGCGCCAGGGTTTTGGTCAACAACGTGAGCCCTCCCTTGCTCGACGCGTACGGAGTGCGCTCGGGGAGGCTGATCTCGCCGAGCATGCTTGAGATATTAATCACCTTACCATACTTTTTCGCTTTCATCAAAATCGCGACGGCTCGGCAGCAGAGCCAGGGGCCTTTGAGGTTGGCGTCGATCACGGCGTCCCAATCGGATTCGGCGAGCCGTTCGATCGGGCCGCGGATGTTGATTCCGGCGTTGTTGACGAGAATATCGATTGTTCCGAATCGATCGATCACGCGGGCGAAGGCCGATTCGATATCGGTCGCTCGCGTGACGTCGAGCGCGATTCCGATCGTCTCGGCGCGGGTCGTTTGGGCAATCTCATTCGCCGCGGTTTCGGCGGCGGCGATATCGCGCGCCGAGACCGCGACCGAAGCCCCCGCCGATGCGAGCGCGAGCGCCGCGGTGCGACCGAGCCCGCGCGCCCCTCCTGTAACGATCGCGACCCGCCCGTTCAGCCGAAAGCGATCGAGTACGTTCATCGACGTTCATCCTTAAAAATCGGCAAATCAGGATCGGTTGAAGGATCGGCGCCGTCCCTCGCGGCGCGATCGCGACTTCAAGCATCGACAAATCGACCCGCTCGTGCAAGCCGACGGAAGACCTCGAAAAGCCCTTCGGGGTTCGGGTTCGATCGGTCGGTTAAACCCTGACGGATCCTCCGATAATTCGTAACTCGAAGATATCAAGGGATTTAGCGAACGCGATACCCGGGTTTGGGGCGCGTCATAACGACTGGGAAAACCTTCCGATTTGGGGGTTCTGGATAGTTGGGTGATTTAGGGAAACAGGCTGAAGAGCGGGTCGAGTTCGGGCCGAATTGAGATCTAAGTTGACGGTCCCACGCCGGAGGATTCGGCCGCTACGGGGCCGGAAGGCACGAGCAAGGTCGGGATTGTCATCAGGAGCTACGATCCATGCGCATTCATCTCTCGGCGTCGATCATCGCCCTGGTGTTGGGGCTGACGGCGACCGAAGGCCCGGCTAGGGCCGCGGATTACGCCGGCGGCGCCTCGAGTCGCGGCGCCCTGACTTATGTGGAAAGTCCGGGCCCAGGCGACTACGTGTTACAAAGACAAACGGTTCTCATGCCTGTGCAAGAGACCGTTTATGAAAGTCAGGCGGTCGCCGTCGAGCGCGACGTGACCGAGGTCGTCATGCAGCCTCGTACGGTCACGACGATGCGGAACGTGACCGAGAACGTCGTTCAAGAGGTTCCTTACACCGTACAAAAGCCGGTGTATCGGACGGTGATGCGGCCCGTGACCTACACGGTCGCTCGACCCGTCACTCGGACGATCACCAAGGACGTTTCGTATACCGTCGAGCGTCCCGTCCGCGAAACGCATATGGAGGCGAGGACCTATCAGGTCGCGCGTCCCGTCCGCGAAACGACGCTTCAATCGCGCGTCTATACGGTGAACCGAACCGTCCAGGAAACCGCGTATAAAGATCAGATTTATACGGTTTGCCGGCCGGTGCAAGAAACCGTTTACAAAACCGTCCATTTCACGGTGTGCAAGCCCGTGTGTGAGACGAAATACCGCAAATGCGTGTACACGGTTTGCCGGCCCGTTCAGCAAACGTGTTACAAGACCGTCGCCGAAACGGTTTGCACGCCGGTGCAGGTGCGGGCTTTGCAATCGCAAACCTTCACTCAGATGGTTCCGGTGAAAAAGTGCGCGTATAAGCAGGTTCCTTACACGGTTTGTCGCCCGGTGCGCGAAACCGTAATGGAGAACCGTTGCTACACCGTCATGACCCCCGTGAAGAAGACGGTGATCAAGAATTGTCAATACACCGTTTGCAAACCCGTTCAAGAAACGACATATCGACAAGTTCAATACACGGTGTGTCGACCCGTGCAGACGACCTCGATGCGAACCGTGACCGAGACGTGCTACCAAACCGTTTCTGAAACGGCGTATCGCGATCAGTGCGAAACGGTATGCACGCCGAAGACGGTTTACAAACAGGTCGCTCGCGAATGCGGCGAATGGACGACGCAATCCGAATTTGTTCCCGGCAAGACGGTCTGCGTGAACGGGTGCATTTATCAATGTCCCGGCACGTGGGTATGCAAACAGGTTTGGGTTCCGCGGACGGTCGTCGAGAACGTCGCGTGCACCGTGTATGAACAACAATCGATTCATCGTCAAGTTCCCTATACGGTTTGCAAGCGTGTTCCGGTGTGTGTGAGCAAGCAGATTCCGGTGACGACGTGTACGATGGTCGCCGAGAATTGCGTGAAGACGATTCCGGTGACGACGTGCCGGATGGTGAGCGAGACGTGCGTCAAGCAGATCCCCGAGGTCGTTTGCGAGATGGTCGCCACGCAATGCGTGAAACAGGTTCCCGTGACGACGTGTCGGATGGTGAGCGAGACGTGCTACAAAACCGTCGCGTACACGGTTTGCGAATCGCAGCCTCGGACGTGCGTGCGGCAGGTTCCCGTTTGCGTCACCAAGATGGTGTCGAAGACGGTTTGCCGCAAAGTTCCTTATAGCGTCACCAAAATGGTTCCCGAACGGTGCGTCAAGCAAGTGCCTTATACGGTTACTCGCATGATCAAACAAAACTGTTCTCGGGTCGATCCGTGCACGCTCACTAAGTATATTAAGGAACAGTGCGTTCGGAAGGTTCCCGTGACGGTTTGTCGGGTCGTCCCCACGCAGTGTGTGAAGCAGGTTCCGGTGACGACGTGTCGAATGGTTTGCGAGACGCGTCAGTGCCAGGTTCCCGTCACGACGTGCCGAATGGTCGCCGAGACGTGCGTTCGTAAGGTGTGTGAGACGGTTTGCGAGACGGTTTGCGAGCAGCGCGTCAAATGCGTTCCCGAGACGATCTGCGAGATGCAAACGGTACAATGCGTTCGCCGCGAATGCGTTCCCGTGTGCAAGCAGATTCCCGTGACGACGACGACGTGCGTACCGATTTGCGTGGTCAAGAAGGTGACCGAGTGCAAGACGGTGTGCGTTCCCAAGACCGTGTGTCGTCAGGTCCCCGTCGAGGTGTGCGTGAAGGTTCCGGTTTGTCCGCCGGCGCCGTGCCCGCCCCCTTGCCCGTAAGCAGTTTAGGTTTGAATATCTGACGTAACGATAAAGAAATTCACATCAACACCCTCCGGTTTAACCGGAGGGTGTTTTCGCGCGCCGATCAGAGGATGATCGGTCGACCGTTAAATACCGCCGTCAAGTTCGGCGCGGATCGACGGGAGGTATTTGCTCGCCGACGCCGTGTTCACCAGCACGACGCGATCGCCTTTATTAATCATATGAAGATCAGAAAGTTTTTCGATCGCGGCGAGGGTCGCTGCGCCCTCGGGCGACCAGGCGAACCGGCGTTCCCGCCATTCGCTGCGGATCGTCGCGCGGATCTCGGCGTCGGCCACGGAGACGGCGCAGCCGCCGGTCTCCCTAACGATCTTAAGAACGTTGATATGTCCAGAATTTTGCGCCACGTTGAGCCCGGTGGCGATTGTTTGGCCCGGGGGTTTTGGGGTGATGTCGGCGGCGTGTTCGTCGATCGCTCGGACGATCGGCGTGCTCGCCTCGCTTTGAACGCAGATCATCCTTGGCCGTCGGCCGTCGATCAGGCCGAGCGTTTCAAGTTCGTCGAAGGCTTTGGCCATGCCGACGATTCCGGTCCCGCCTCCGGTCGGATAAACGATGACGTCGGGGACCGACCAAAGGCGGTCGGCGAGACGCTCTCCGGCGGGCTCGGCGAGTTCGAGTCCGAGCGTTTTCTTTCCCTCGGTCCGCCAACCCGGTTCCTGAAACGTCGCGACGCTGAAGTAGCCCTCGGGGATGTACGCCTCGCGGACGCGTCGACCGCAATCGATGATTGTTCCTGGAATCAGCTCGAGCGAGACGAGTTCGGGATGGAGCAACGCGAGCGCCGCGACTTGTCCCAAGACGGGGAGGTCGGTATCGGGCGACATGACGATCGCCGCTCGGATCTCCGCGGCGATGGCGTAGCGTGCGAGCGAGTCTCCCGCGTTCCCCTGGGTGGGAACCGCGAGGCGAGTGATGCCGAGCGCGCGGGCCATCGAAACCGTGAGCGCCATGCCTCGATCTTTGAACGATAGGGTTGGATTGGCGCCGAAGCCCGTGTACGGTCGTCCTTCGTCTTTGACCTCGAATCGACATCCGAGTCGTTCGGCCCAGCGGTGGGGATACGGGATGGAAGGCGTGCATCCTTCACCGAGAGTGACGATTGAACGACGGTCGTCGGGGTCGTCGATATCGAGCGGCAAGAGGGCGCCGAAGCGCCAAAGCGAACGCCGATCGGGGTTCCACCCCGCGTCGCGGCCGCGCTCCGAACGAATGCGTTCGAGATCGAGGATCATCTGGACGGGTCGTTGATCCGAAGGGCACAAATTCATCTTCGAATCGGCGGGATAGGACGCTCCGCAGGTTTCGCAACGGAGTTCCATAACGTGACGCATCATTTTGTAATTCCGTGGGTTACATCAAACGAACAGATTCATCGATCGGGTCGTCGGTCTCGATCACGCACGCGCGTTCTCAATCGCGATGTTAAATTTTCGAAAATCGTCGAATAATTGGGCGGGGTCGAACGTCAAAAAAATAGTTGGACCGATTCCCCCCCTTGTCGGACGTCTCGGTGAACAAACCGACGATCCGCCATCAAACCAGCCTCGGAGGTCCGGGTTCCGGCGATTTGCGAACTGAATTGGAGAATACACGGCCATGTGCATTCGAATTCGTCCTTCGGTCTTATCGGTTGTTCTGCTCGGCGCATCGGTCATCACGGTGAATCACGCGTTCGCCGCGGACGAGGCTAAAGCCAAGTCCAATCATACAAAATCAAGCAGGGCTCGTCAGGCGGCGGCGAAATCCGACGACGCCGACGACGAGAAACTCCCCACGGTCGACCTGCTTCAAGGGGTGCGGTCGGGCGAGCTTGGCGTCGACGCCAAAGCGACCGCCGACGGCAAGATGGCGATCAAAGTGACGAATCGCTCGAAACGGCGGCTCAAAGTTGTGCTCCCTCCCGGGCTCGTGGGCGTCAACTCGACCGGTCAGATGATGGGCGGTATGGGTGGCATGGGCATGGGTGGAATGGGTATGGGCGGTGGTATGATGGGCGGCGGCATGATGGGCGGCATGGGCGGCATGATGGGCGGTATGGGTGGTGGTATGATGGGCGGCATGGGCGGCGGCATGATGGGCGGCGGCATGGGCGGCGGTATGGGCGGCGGGATGGGTGGTGGCGGCATGGGGGGGGGCGGCATGGGG
>JAKBCQ010000068.1 GCA_021807585.1 Planctomycetota bacterium
CACGACCGCGCTCTACAGCGAATTTGTCAAAGGCCCCGATCAGGGAGGGGTCGTACCCAACTTCCTCTCGATCGTCTTCCAGGCGCCCGGACAATCGCAAAGCAATTACGGCAACGGAAATACAGGACCGGCGCAACCCTACGCCGATTATCTCCAGGCGCAACAGTGCCAGAACCAGGGGAACATCTGGAGCTGGGGATCGAAGGGAGAGTGGTGGATCTACGCGAGCACCAACAGCTACAGCCACTCGCAACCCCCCAACCGCCGCGCCTGCTTCTACTCGAGCGGCGCGCCGGGACGAGCGTCAACGACACTGGTCGGAGCAAGTTCGCTCCATCCCGGCGGGGTCAACGTCCTCTTCGGCGACGGTTCGGTCCGATTCGTCAAAAGCAGCGTCAATTACGTCAACTGGTATGCGATCGCCACTCACGCCGGCAATGAAGTCGTCGATATGAGCGGTTTATAAAAGCGCGCCGTGATTCGAACTTCCGCCGAATCACGTCGTGATCGTGCGACCGCACGGTCGCGGGACCCTCGGGATCGTCGCGGAGAACACCCCGCGGCGATCTCGCTTCAAACGCTCTCGTCGATCAATCAAGAAATTTTCACAATATTGATCGTTGTATTGATCGCGAACGATTCGGAGACGAACGGCTTCGCGGCGGTTCAAACGACGTCCCGACGACGATTCAAGATCAAGGTTTTCACCCGTCCAATAAGGAGACGATTGATTATGCAAGCTTCACACGTTTATTGCCGGGCGATTCTCGCGGCGACGATTCTCGCCTGCGCGGGATGCGATCGGAACGTCAACGACGCCGAACTGCAAACGAAAAACGGCGAGATCGTCATGCCCGAGGGGCTGAGCAAGGGCGCCTCGCAAGAGGATTATAACAAATATATTTATGAGAAGATGAAGCCCGGCGGCGGCGGCGCGGCGGGCTATCCCGGCGCCGCCAAAGCTCCCAAAAAAGGCGGCGCCGATCCTGCGGGAAAGAGATGAATGATCTATCATTCACTTATATTGAAAGGATCGCTCGCCGCTTCGTTCGCGCGGCGCTCAGCGGATCGGTTTGCCGACGTAAGCGCCGCACGATTCGCGGACAACCAATCTGGGAGTAAGAATAAGTTCACGAGCCGGCAGAGCCGGGTCGGCGATCCGTTCGAGCATCGCGTGAAACGCCGTGATCGCGATCTCTCGGCACGGTTGGTGCATCGTCGTCAGCGGCGTCGATAAGAGCCTGGCGAAGCGGATGTCGTCGAAACCGACCATTCTCAGGTCGTCGGGAACTCGCACGCCCGATCGCGTCAGCGACCTCATCAGCAACGCCGCGATGTGGTCGTTGGCGCAGATCACCGAATCGACCTTGCCCGCACCGAAAAAACCGCTCGCGAACTCGTGATCTTCGGGCTCCCCCGTTCGCACAAATCCCTCGGGTATCGCCAGACCGCGGTTGAGGATCGCCTCGCGAGCCCCCGCGACCCGCGCGTCGACCGTCGACGCCGAATGCGGACGCATCGCGAACGTCGGCTTCCGACAACCCAATTTGAGCAGGTGATCCGCCAGAATGTACCCCCCCGCGAAATTATCGACCCCCACCAGATCAAACTCGCTCCGCACCGGAAACGCCCCCAGATCGCGGTCGAGCAGGATCACCGCGATCCCCGCTCGCCGCAACGTTTCCGCGAGATCGCGATTGATCTCCTCACTCCGCGGTATATGTTCAAACGGAGCGAAGAATACCCCCGCCGCCTGGCTCCGCACGAACTGCTCGCACATTTCCTCGGCGTCCTCGGCGCCGAAATCGCCCCGTTTCGGCGAATGTCCGCTTCCCCATAAAAGTCCATAACCATGAACACGCGATAATCCCGCAAGTTCGCCGCAGATGACCTCAAAGATCTCGGTCGTCCCCAAACCTGGAATCAAGAGCCCGAATTGACGTTGCACGTCGGCGGCGACGCGCCCTCGAACGTAACTTCCCGACCCGACCCGCCGTTCAATCAGGCCCCGATCCTGCAGATCGCGGAGCGCGCGCGCCGCGGTCGGACGCGAGACCCCAAACCGCTCGACAAGCTGCGCCTCGCTCGGCAAACGTCCCGATGGAGCGTACTTCCCCGAAGCGATCTCGGCCAAAAGCTCCTGAGATATCCGACTGTGCTTGGGCTCGGACGACATACGTGTGTCCCTGACAACAGGGGAAAATGTAATGACAGGAATCTTACAAATTCTTCTGGCTATTGCAACCCGGTTATCGCAATATTGTCAGTACGAATCCTTCCTCAAGCGTCGAGACGACGTCATCGAGCGCGAGGCTGCGGTTGGAGTTATCGTGCGAGGGTTTATCCGCCGCGTCAAGCACCGCGGTTGGACACGCGAGGCCGATTCATGAGTGATCAGATTCTCGCCCTGGGCGAAGTGCTCTGGGATCTTCTGCCCGGGGGCATGAAGCTCGGCGGAGCGCCCGCCAATTTCGCCTTCCATTGTCGTTCGCTTGGCGCCGAGGCGCGAATGATCACGCGGGTCGGCGCCGACGAACTTGGCCGATTGGTGCTCGATCGCTTTGAATCGCGAGGGATGCCCGTCGAGACGATCCAGATCGACTCCGATCGCCCGACCGGAACCGTGGGGGTCGAACTCTCGCAAGACGGCCAGCCGCGATATACGATCCACGAGGATGTCGCGTGGGACCGGATCGCCGCCCTTGAATCGGGAATCGCCGCGGCGCGATCCGCCGACGCGATCTGTTTCGGCAGTCTTGCGCTTCGAGCCGAAACGACACGCGAATCGATCGCGAAGCTCGTCTCGCATACGCGTCCCCAGGCGCTACGAATCTTTGATGTGAATCTACGTCATCCCTATGTATTTCCCGATGCGATTGCCGAGGCGCTCGAATTGTGCGACGTTCTCAAATTGAACGATCAAGAGCTTGTCGAGATCGCCGCGATGTTCGGCGTGACCGCGGGGGTGCGTGAAACGATCGAGGAATTGTCGCGTCGATTCGGGCTCAAAGCCTTGGCGCTGACGCGAGGCGTCGACGGCAGCCTCTTGTTCGCCGACGGTCGCTGGTCCGATCAACCCGGCCTGGCCGTCGCGGTGTGCGATACCATAGGCGCGGGAGACGCCTTCACCGCGGCGCTCGCGATCGGTCTTCTCTCGGGCCGAACGCTCGACGAGATCAACCGGCACGCGGGATCGGTCGCGGCTTTCGTGTGCTCTCAACCCGGCGGAACCCCCGAACTACCGGAATCCTTCAAACGCCCCGCGGTCGTCGCTGAGGAGCGGTCGATATGAACGAGGAACGGGATAAAAACAATTCATCAAGTTTGGATCAAAATATCAGTACAGTTTCCGGAAGGGTCGCGCCCGCCGATCCGCGGATGTTCGTCACTCCCGACGGCAAAAACGTATTTATAACATTCATTTTGCTTGTTTTATTGTTCGCGCTTTGGGGTTTTTGCAACGGAATGATCGACGTGATGGACAAGCACTTTCAAAAAGAGTTGCGTCTATCTTTGGCGCAATCGGCGTGGGTTCAGTTTGCGCACTATCTTGGTTATTTTTTGATGGCGTTACCCGCGGGCTGGTTGGCGACGAAGCTCGGCTACAAAGCGGGAATCATCACGGGTCTGCTGATCGTCGCCGCGGGGGGATTTTGGTTTATTCCCGCGACGCGGATCGAATCGTTCTGGGCGTTTTTGCTTGGAGTGAGCGTGATCGCCGCGGGGCTGACGTTTCTCGAGACGATCGCCAATCCGTATACGACGGTCCTCGGGCCGCTTCAATTCGCGGCCACTCGCATCAATCTGGCGCAATCGTGCAACGGCGTCGGCCTGCTGTTGGGACCGATCGCCGGAGGAATCTTTTTTTATTCGAAAAACGCCGCCGGCGAGAGCACGGGTTCAGCGAATTTGTGGATCCCTTACGCCGCGATCGGGATCGTCGTCGTCGTCCTCGCGTTGATCTTTCTCTTCGCGGAGGTTCCCGATATCAAAATGGAAGACGATTATCACCTTGACGATGCGACCCCCGACGTCTCGCATTCGATCTGGCGACGGCCTCATTTCTTCGGGGCGGTCGCGGCGCAATTCCTTTATGTCGGAGCGCAGGCCGGCATTTTCAGCTTTTTCCTCAATTACATGACGTCGCAAACGCCGCCGATTCCGCCGTCCTGGGCGGGCGAAAACGGGTCGGGATGGTTCGAGATTCATCACGACGGATCGACCGTGATCAGCGATAAAGGAGCGGCGACACTCGCATCGGTCGGCTTTCTCTGCTTCCTCATCGGCCGATTCAGCGGCACGGCGATCCTCAAAAAAGCCGCGGCGCATCATTTGCTGGGACTATACGGAGCGGTCAACGCGGCGCTCTGCCTGACGATCTTCCTCAAACTTGGATGGGCTTCGGTCGTGAGCGTTTTCCTCACCTATTTTTTTATGTCAATTATGTTCCCGACAATCTTCGCGTTGGGGATTTTCGGGCTCGGTCGGGGCGCCAAAAAGGCGTCTTCGTTTATCGTGATGGCGATTATGGGAGGAGCGATTTTGCCCAAGCTGATGGGGGAGGTCGCCGACAGGTACGATCTTTCGCGCGGCTTCGTCGTCCCCGCGATCTGCTTTGGAATCGTCGGAGCTTACGGGTTTTTCTGGCCCGGGCTGAGCGGCCATAAAACGATGAGCGGAACTCCCAAGGCGATCGGCCACTAACGCGATGATATGATTATTTAGCATTGCTTTACAAAAGACATCGATATGACGAGAGTTTTGAACAATGGCCGACGGATCCGAAGCGGACCAGGGTGATTACTCCGCGGGTGGAGCAATCGACGCGACCGATCGAACCGAACCCGATCTCATTGCTGGAGCAACGAATATGTGCAATTGTATACAATCGGCGCCGGCTTTGGCGCTCGCCCTCGCGCTCGCGGCGCCTGCGCGATCCGCCGAGCCCGCACAAAACAGTACGTATACACATGTGCTGACAAGTTCGGCGCGAAACGTCAAGGTGGAAAGCCTTGATCTTCGATCGCGCGAGGCGACTCCCCAATGCCCGATCGATTGGTCGATTAAAAAAATCACCCTCCGCGGCGGCAAGCAGGAGGGGGTCGACGTGATCGTGATCGATAACGGCAAGCTACAGGTCGCGATCTGCCCCACTCGCGGCATGGGGGTGCTTTGGGCGAAGCTCGGCGACGTTCGCCTCGGCTGGGATTCGCCGGTCAAAGAGATTGTCGACCCCCGCTATATCGACCTCCAAAGCCGCGGGGGGCTTGGTTGGCTTGAAGGCTTCAACGAATTCCTCTGCCGATGCGGCCTCGAATGGAGCGGACACCCCGGCGCCGATCGATTCATCAATAATGTCGGAGACCCGGCGACGCTCGATTTGACTTTGCACGGAAAAATCGCCAACACCCCCGCGAGCGAGGTCGAAATCGCGGTCGATCGCAATCCTCCCTATCGTATCCATATACGAGGACGTGTTGATGAACGCATGTTTTACGGACCCAAACTCGAGCTGACGACCGATCTCTCCACCGAGCCCGGATCAAACACGTTTCGAATTACGGATACGATCACCAATCAAGGCGCGGGCGAACAGGAATTTCAGATCCTCTATCACGTCAATTTCGGCAAGCCTTTGCTTGAGGAAGGGGCCGCTTTTCTCGCCCCGATCGATCGAATCTCCCCGTTCAACGCTCATGCCGCCGAGGGGCTCGCTCAATTCGACAAATACCCCGCGCCCGAACTCGGATTCATCGAACAGGTGTACAAAATCAAACCCGTCGCCGCCGCCGACGGACGCACGACGGCGCTGCTTACGAATTCGCGCGGCGATCGCGCCGCGTCGATCTCGTTTAATATCAAAGAATTGCCTTATTTAACGTTGTGGAAGAACACGAACGCCGAACGCGAGGGCTACGTGACGGGGATCGAGCCGGGGACGAGTTTCCCTCACAATCGGCGGGTCGAGCGCGCCCGCGGGCGCGTTCCCAAACTTTCCGCGGGGGCGAACCGATCGTTCGCGATCGATTACGCGGTGCATGTCGGAGAGGCCGAGGTCAAATCCGTCGCGGCTCGGATCGCGAAGATTCAAGGCGATCGCCGGCCGATCGTCGAAAAAGAACCCGAACCGATCGATTAAGCCGCGGAACGTCGTTTACAGATCGCGCCGCGAGAACGGTCGACGCGAGCCGCTCGCCGATCGGAATTCCCCGAGCTCGTCGGTGAGATTTCATTGAGACGCCATATAGATAAAGGAACAATCATGCATATGCTAAAACGTTTCTTATTCGTGTTGATCGGCTGTGCGACGTGGATCTCGCTCGCGACCGCGGCCGAGGATCGACCGAACGTCGTCTTGGCCGATTTTGAATCGTCGACATACGGCGATTGGACGGTCGTCGGCGAAGCGTTCGGCGCGGGTCCGTCGGAAGGCGCCGAGCGGGGCCAGATGGCGGTGCTCTCATTTCACGGAAAACGCCTCGCGAACAGTTTTCACAACGGCGACGACACGAAGGGATCGATCGAATCGCCGTTTTTTACAATCAATCGTAAATATCTAACATTTTTGGTCGGAGGGGGATTCGGGACGGCGTGCCGCGTCGAATTGACGATCGACGGAACCGTCGTCCGCAAGTATCCCGAAACGGCGAAGCCTGGAGGGAGCGAGGTCGTCGAGCCGGCGCGGTTCGACGTCGCCGAATTGGCGGGAAAAACGGCGCGAATCCGCATCGTCGATCAAGCCGAAGGGTCGTGGGGACATATTCTCGTCGATCAGATCGAACTCGCCGATCACGCTCCCTCGATCGTCGTCAACGCATCGCGTGATATTATTATTGAACATCCACTGTTATATATACCGGTAAAGAACGGCGCTTCGATGCGGCGTGTGACCGTGCTCCAAAACGGCGCGATTGTTCGATCGTTTGAAGTCGAGGCCGCCGACGGCGCCGCCGATTGGAAGGCTCGTCTCGACGTCTCGCAATGGAAGGGTCAAACGCTCACAATTCGAATCGATAAATCGAGCGACGATTCGAGGTTCCTCACCGCGATCGACCAGGCCGACGGTTGGAAGGATTCCGCCGATCTTTACGACGAACCCCTCCGGCCGCAATTTCACTTCTCGCCGAAAAACGGCTGGAACAACGACCCCAACGGTCTCGTTTATTATCGCGGAGAATATCACATGTTCTTTCAATACAACCCTTATGGGGTGAATTGGGGGAACATGCATTGGGGGCATGCAATTAGTAAAGATATGATCCATTGGCGTGAGGAACCGATCGCGCTTTATCCCGACAAGCTCGGCGCGATGTTCTCGGGATCGGCGGTCGTCGATTGGAACGCGACGAGCGGATTCGGGTCGACCGAGAATCCCCCCCTGATGCTCGTTTACACCGCGGCGAGCGCGAAGAGCGTTCAATGCCTCGCGTCGTCGGTCGATGGAATTCATTTCAATAAATATCAAAATAATCCGATCATTAAGACGATCGGCGACGGAGGCGATCGCGACCCCAAAGTCTTCTGGCACGCGCCGACCCAAAAATGGGTGACGGCGCTTTATGTCGGCGTTCCGATCCCGGCGAAGGACGATCCGTCGAAAAAAGAAATCACGCATACGATTCATTTTCTGACGTCGACGAATCTGAAGGATTGGACGATCACGGGAAAGACCGAGGGTTTTTTCGAGTGTCCCGACATGTTCCCGCTCGCGGTCGACGGCGACCCCAAGAACGTCAAATGGGTGCTCACCGCGGCCGATTCGGATTACATGCTCGGCGGGTTCGACGGGTCGACGTTCACCCCCGAAACTCCCAAGCTCAAAGGACATCGCGGCCGCGGGTTTTATGCGGCGCAGACGTTTTCGGACATCCCCGCGACCGACGGTCGTCGGATCATGATCGGTTGGTTTCAAACCCGCTCGCCTGGCATGAATTTCAATCAATCGATGACGATACCTCTTGATCTCAAATTGATCGGCACGCGAGAAGGTCCGAGATTGAGTTACACCCCCGCTCGCGAGATCGAAGCCTTGCGGGTCAAATCCAGTCGATTTGATTCGTTTATGCTCAAACCGGGCGATCTGAACCCGACCGACGGATTTCGCGGCGAATTGATCGACGCGCGGATTGATTTTGAGCCGTTTGAAGCGGCCGAGGTCGATTTGAAAGTGCGCGGGGTGTCGATTCGGTACGATGTGAAGAAGGAGCGATTGTGGGTGAACGACGTCGACGCTCCCGCGCCGTTGCGCGACGGCGGGCA
>JAKBCQ010000069.1 GCA_021807585.1 Planctomycetota bacterium
CCCCTTCGCGCCCTAAAATCACATTATGGGCGCGCGGGCAAGAAGCAAACGACCGACTCCAAAACCGCATGAACATTCATTCGCGAATCTTCGGCTTGAATTCGGCGCGAAGTTTCAAGTAATGTTCAATCTCAAAATCTTTTGATCGACAGCAATCGAGCAGCGGCCGTTCGAGCCGTTCGACCTCGGCGCACGCCGCGGCGAGTTCGGGAGCGATCGACTCGGGGATGATGCAAACGCCGTGCTTATCGGCGTGGAGCAGATCTCCCGGCAGGATTTGTACACCCGCGATCGTCACGGGCTTGCCGAACTCGACGAGCCGTACGTACGCGTGGCTCACGCACGGATTGAGGCCGAACAAATGAAAACCGAGCCCCCGAACCTCGTCGAGATCGCGCGGACAGCCGCTCGTGATATGGCCGACACACCCGAGCTTTTGATGAATCGTCGCGTTCACCTCGCCGAATTGGGCTCCCAAACCCGCGGGATCGTCAAGATCTTGCCCCACCGCGACCTTCGGGCCCGGTTGCGCCGCGACATATCGCAAATAATCGCCGTTGAGATCGGCGGGCGAACTCGAAGCGGGACTCGCGATCGTCCGAGAAGTCACCGCGTATCCTACCATCACCCCCAGATCGGGGAGCAAACAGCGGATCACGTGCGGCAAAAAACCGACATCCCTTGGACGAACGTTGAACAATTCGATCGCGTTGGAGATCGTCGGCGTGTTGTACCGTCTCAACTCCTCGATCCGCTCGTTGGAAAGTATCTTTGTCGACATAACATCTTCCTGTAAAATAGTGTTAATGAATTTGCAATTCGAATGGAAGAACGACCGCGACGGGCTCGGTCGAAAGCAGAACCGAAAGCGCGCCGAGCCGCGCCAACGCTCCGCGGAAGGCTTGGGGCAGCAGCGATTCGATCCGAGGCGCCGCGATATCACGATCCTCAAGCGATTGGAACAGGTCTTCAAGAACCCCGGATGCCTTGGGCAGAAGGATCGTCTCGGTTTCGTCGCCGGAGGGGATTTTGGCGAGCGATTTCGCCGTTGCGATCGCGTCGTCGAGCGTGCCGATCTCGTCGACGAGCCCCTTCTCCTTCGCCTGACGCCCCGTGTAAATGCGGCCTCGCGCCAGCTTCTCGAGCGCCGCTTCATCCATCTTTCGACCCCGCGCCGCTTTCGAAACAAACTGCTTGTATGTTTCATCCATCAATTTCTTCATTGCGGTCCGTTCGGAATCCGAGAACGGCCTCACCGTCGAGAGAAGCAACCCGTTCTTTCCGATCTCGATCACGTCGGTCGAGAGCCCCACTTTATCCATCAACCCGCCGAGCGCGATCTTCCCCCCCACGACGCCGATTGAACCCGTGATCGTCGAAGGCTCGGCGACGATCTTGTCGCATCCCATGCTGATATAATACCCTCCCGAAGCCGCGACGTCGGACATGCACGCGACGATCGGCTTCTCGATCCGCACGACCTCGCGCCAGATCAGGTCGCTCGCGAGCGCGCTCCCGCCGGGAGAATCAACCCGCAGCACGATCGCCTTCACCGTTTCGTTTTTCTCCGCCTCGCGCAAATGCTTGATCACCGTGTCCGAACCCATCACGCCGTCGCCGAGCAACGACGAACTCTTCGATTTGCCCGTCGTGATCATCCCCGACGCCACGATCACCGCGATCTTCGCCTTCTTCGATTCGGACTTCTTGGCATTCTCACCCGATAGCATCTGCATCATTTTGAGAAAACCCGCGAGCCCCGAAAGATCAACCTTCTCAACCTTCTTGCCGTATTTGGGATCAAGCTCGATCTTCTCGACGCCGAGCCCCTTGGCGATCTCGGCCTCGAGCTCGTCGTTATATGCGATCCTGTTAATCAAACCGACCCTCTTCGCGTCGCCCGGAGTGTACGGACCGCCGTCGATCAACTTCTTCGCCTCGTCGATCGCAATCCCCTGCCGCTTCGCGATCGCCTCTGCAATCATCATGTAATTATCGTTTAACACCGAAGAAAGTTCTTCGCGAAACGGCCCGCTCATCGCGGTTCGGGTGTACGGCTCGGCGGCGCCTTTGAATTCGCCCACCTGCATCATGTCGGCTTTGACGCCGAGCTTCTCAAACAGATTCTTATAAAAAGTGACTTCGGCGGCGAGCCCCTTCACCATCAACCAGCCGCTTTCGGGCATGACGATCTCGTCCGCCGCGGTCGCGACAAAATATTCGACGTTCCCCGCCGATTCGAGCACCGCGAACGCCTTCTTGCCGCCGGCGCGAAACGCGCCGATCGCGCGGCGCAACTCGTAAGCCTTGGCGAGCCCGAACCTCGGTTCATGAACGCGAATCAAAAGCCCTTTCACCGACGCGTCGTCCTTCGCCTTGGCGATCTTATCGATCAACCCTTTCAAATTGTCCGAAACGGGAGCGCCGTCGAGCCCCGTGGGAGGAGGCGTTTCGGCGAGACCGCCTTTGATCGTCAATTCAACCAGAACCGGCGGAGACGGCTTCTCGGCCTTCTCCCCCTTGGGCGCCGCGGGAGCGTCGCCCGCGTAAGCGAGCCGCGCCGAAGAAGGAACCGCCGCGGCGACCGCGACCGCGAACGTCAAAAACGCGATTCTCATAATCATATCCTTATTTCCATCAAATCCGGCGCGACGACGCGCATGAATCCGATCGGGCCGAAAGCGAGGCGCCGACGCGTTTGCAGAAGCCGAATCATCTTGACCGGGGTCGCGTCGAGCGTCAACCGCTCGCGTTCGCGCATGTCGCATCGGAGAAAACTCGCTTTCCAAAGATCCGCGGGTGACAATCAAGGTCCATGATGCATCGTGCCATCGCGATGCGTCGCCTTCGTTAAACCAAGTTCTAATCCGCACAGTTTGATATCTCATCACTAGGAGGGTCAAAAGGAATTCGCAACGTCTCGCATCAAGTCGGTTCGGCAAGATCGTTTCGATTTCCGACGATCGAGCGGTTCGATTAAGACGAGACGAACTTCTCCCGCGCCATCAGAGCCGCCCCCTGCACTCCCGCGTCGTCGCCGAGCGCCGCGGCCTCGATCAACACTTTTCCCTCGGGGTCGGTGAGCGCCTGACGCCGCGCTCCGGCGCGAATCAGCTCGATCCACGCGTCTCCCAACGCCTCGGTCACTCCCCCGCCGACGATAATGATATCGGGACCAAAAAGATTGATCATGCTTCCCATGGCCAATCCCAAATAGTGCGCGGCGCGATGAACCTCGCGGAGCGCAATCGGATCGGCGGATTCGACCGCGGCGGCGAGCTCTTTGCTCTTCAACTTGTGATTCTTCCCTTGTAATTTTTCCCCCAAAACCGAGTCATGTCCCTTGCGCACTTTTTTGCCGATACGTCGAGCGATCGCGGTGCGGCTCGATACCGATTCCAGGCACCCGCGCGCCCCGCAGCCGCAGAGCGGTCCGCCCGCCTTGACGATCACGTGGCCGATCTCGCCCGCGTTCCCCGTCAGTCCCTCGACGACTTTCCCTTGCGATACCATGCACCCGCCGATCCCCGTGCCTACAAACACCGCAATCATGTTTTGATGCCCTCGGCCCGCGCCGAGCCGATATTCGCCGTATCCCCCCACGCGAACGTCGTTCCGGAGGATCACGGGCAATCCCGTCGCGGCGGAGAGATCGGGGCCAAGCGCAAAATCACGAACGTTGAGATTGGCGCTAAACATAATGACCCCGCGGTGCGGATCGAGCGGACCGGGAGATCCGATACCAATCGCTCCCAGATCGCCAAGCTTCGCCCCGGCGCTCTCACACGCCTCATGCAAAGCCTTGACGATCGTGTCCAATATCGCCTTGGCGCCTTCCTTAGCGGGAGTCGGATGCTTCGAACGACCGATGATCCGATGCTCCGCATCGACGACGCATGCCAAAATCTTGGTCCCGCCAAGATCAACTCCGGCGACCAAGCGACCGACCGCGGCGTCCGCCATTCCAAACCCTCCCCCACGCTGAAGTCGGGATCGAGCGAGTCGATCCTCGGTAAAAAACACGCCAAGGTTAAAGACAAGCCGAATCGTACCAAAACCGACCCGGCGCGACGAGCACATCGATCGCATTCCAACGTGTGAAAACCCCAACGCGCCGATCCACGGTTTTCAATCGAAAGACAAGCTCACGCACGCCGTCATTTCCCCCTCAAAGAAAGTTCCCGTTTCATCAAGCTCACAAACTCAAGCGATTGAACCCGCTTCTCCGCCGAAACCTCAAAATCGAGTTCGCCGGCCCACTCGCCCAGCCGATCGGGATCCCCCAGGCTCAAACCGATCCAATCCGCGATCCGATCGATCCAATCCATCGGATATTCTTCACTCAAATAAATAAGCCATGAAAAGAAATGAAAACGTTCATCCTGGGTTAATATCTCCAAGCGAAGATCGCCGCTCGCGTCGAGTAAAACCTTCCAACGCGTTTCGGCGGGCTGATCCGAAAAGATTCTGAACAGCGAGAGCGACTCGATAACCTTCCAGCGCTTTTGGGCGCGAGGAGTAAGCCTCGCATAAGTCGGATCAAAGACAATTTTGCTCGCTCCGTCGTCGTCGACCTCGGCGAGAGCGATTTCCTCGTCGTTCGCTCCTTGATCGCGATGCGTCGTCACCTTCCCGAGCCATCGGCGCAGCGCTCTCAAATCATCTCGCGGCAAAGGATCGATCGGCGCAAGGAACACGACACGATTTCGCACGTCCACCGCTTCGCCCGGCGCCTCGTCGTTCCACCAGAAAATCGGCTTATCGAACGCGTTCAATTCGTGCGATCGACTAGCGACGAGAGCGATCGACGTCTCGCCCCGACAAACATTCAAAGCAATTTCATACAAGCACCCGGAGCGATCGGGAGGAATCGACAACCGCCGATCCCATTCGGCGAACCGCTCGACGGGTTCCTCGCCGACGTTCGATTCCAGATCGTTTCGCAGATCGATCGCGAGACATTTCCATGCATCGTTTCGATTGATCAATAACTGACGAAGCGGCCAGGGATCGACTCCGCGGACGAGCGTGGACGTCGCCGCGACGATCTCGGCGATCAAACCGTCGGCGGCGAATCCGTCGCTCGCATCGGCGGAGGCGCCGACCCACTCGAGCGATCGAACCGCGTGTTCGAACCATTTTTTGGCGCGGCTCTCGGCGTTGAAATTGGGATTGCGATCGACCAAAAAGCGAAGGAACAACGGCGCGATCGCCCGCGCCAGGCCGTCGAGCCCCTTCGCCCCCGCGGCGAAAGCCCCGGGCCACTCGTCGGCGCAATGACTAATCAATGCTTGTGCATATTCAAGCGGCGCCTCTTTGAGCTTCTTGAAATATGACCATACCAGCGGACCTCGATCCTCGGGAAACACCGCGGGGAGCCTTCGACTCGACAAAAGTTCAAGATCGTTCGTAAGCAGCGCCTCGGCGAATCCGCGACACACCGCCAGACGATCGGCGTGCCGCGCCTCGAGCTCGCCGCGCTCCTGGGCGCGGTCGATCCAGTCGCGCAATCGACGAGATTCGGGCTTGCGCGAGACGAATTTTTGCGTGAATAAGTAATCAGATTTTGCCGCGTCGATATACCTCCCGGGCCACGCGGGATCGGCGGGCCTAACGCTCTCGTCCAAACTCAACAGCGCCTCTTCGACACCCCAACGAAATCCCTCGAACGGAAGCGATTCGTCGTGCGCGATATCGAGCACGATCCAAGCCAACACGGGCTTGAGCGGATCGATCGCAAGACCCCAAAGTCTGCGCCAATCGTCGATGTTCATCGGATCGGCGAACATTCGCCGGAGCGCCGGCGCCATCCAATCGATCCCTCGATCGTGCCGCAACGCCCACTCAAACGGCGCTCGAAACTCGAGCCAATCGATCGCGTCGGCCAGAATCTCAGCGAATCGTCGCCGAACCCAGGCGCGATCTCCCGCGATGTCGTCGAGTCCGGCGAGAATCGAGATCGCGATCGTCTCGTTCGGAATCGCTTCTTTCAGCAAGCTATTGAGCTTGGAATCGTTTTCGCGTTCGATCGCCTCAGCAGCCGCGCCCCGAAGGCCAAGAAGCAAAAGCATGGGACGATCGACGTGCTCGGATTGAGCAAGATTCAGCCGCACTTCCTCGGCGATCCGTTCGGGAAGGTGAGAGGTCGCCGCGGCGAGGAACGACGCGCGAGCCGAATCGGGAGCAACGCGAAGCCAATCGACGATCCATTTGATCCGCGTTTCACCGCTCTCGGCGGCGAGCCAAGGCGCAACCGCCACGCCCCACAATCGTCCCGCGAGGGGGGGATCCGCGCCGCGCCACGCCGCCGCAAGCCGACCGTGCAACCGAAACGACGCCCGAGCGTGCGGAAGATTCGTCGCATTCTCCCCCGCCCGACGCCACCACGAAACGTCGTGCGCTCCAGTCCACTCGCGGTCGAGACCAACCTCGGCAGCGAAGCGAATCAAATCGATCATCCGAGCCCAAGTAGCCGCGTCGCTCGGTATCGACGGATTCTTTCGCGCCGCGCTTTCGATTCCAATCATCGCGTCAAGCCGCGCGTCGGTCCAAAGCGATTCGACAGGGATTCGTTTAATAATTATTTCTGCATATTTGTTGATTCTATCATGCGCATTTTCCGCTTGTTCGTTCGCTTTGATAATCCGTTCGGCGAGCGTCCTCGCCCACCACGCGGGTTCGATCGGCGGATCGATCGATTCGCTCGATAAATCGGCGATTCGACCGTTTTGAACAAGAGCCGCACGATTGAGCCGAACCCCCGGTATCGTCCCCTGCAAGCGAAACCCGATCAGCTCCTCGGGACGATCGTGATACGTCGAGAACGTCAACTCCCGCCGCATCGGCGCGGGAAAAACGAATGTTAAAAGCGCGATGATTTGAACGATCCGATCGGCGCGATCGACTAAAACGAGCGTCCCCTCGCGCTGCGCCGCGTCGGCGACCGCGGCGAGGAGCTTGGCGAGATAATCGCTCGACAACCCCTGGGAAAGCGGCGCGACCGAGCGAAATTCGGGATCGGGATTAAGATCATCGCGTGAAAGCGCAACCACTTCCGGTTCTTGATCGAGCGTTCGGACGGGATCCGAACGACGTTTGCAAGACGCGTTGAAAAGTCCCGCGGGCCAGTTCCAAAGCGCGGCGAGTTCCCCCTCGTCGAGCCGAACCCCGTGCGTGAAATGACCGCCGGGACGTCCCCAAACGCCCCGCTCGGTTTCGTATTCTTGAAGTCGAGGCGTCAACCACGCGATCTCGGCCACCGAATCCTCGCGACGATACCGCAACGCGGCGGGAGCGAGTTCGCGCGATCCGGGAACAAACGCCCTCATATTGAAATGACGAAAATCCGCGGTGAGCGGATATCCGGCGCTCACACGCTTGATCTGAAACCCGTTGCTCGCCCCCAAACCGTAACCGATCGGGCACTGCGTGTAATAAATCTGTTCCATAACCCGCCCCCCGCGACCTTGCTGATCCAAGTTTCACCCGCCGTCCGACCCTTAAACGACGAACGCAAGCTCGCCGAAACCGACGGATTCAGGCTTTTGTTGTACATTTGAAAGATAGAACAAGAGATAATATCCAGGTTGATGAAAATCCTCGGCGGCTAAACGACGACCCGAAGTTTGCGCAACCGCTCGGCCGCGGCGGCGAGGGTTTCGTCGCGTTTACAGAAACAAAATCGAACGTATTGCTTGCCCCGATCTTTATCACGAAAGAAACTCGACCCCGGAACCGTTGCGACTCCGATCTCGCGGACGAGATATTGGGCGAATTCGACGTCGTCTCCCAGGGCGAAGGCGTCGATTCCCGCCATCACGTAATAAGCCCCCCGCGGCGGTTCACAATCGAAGCCGACCTCGCCGAGAACTTTGAGGAAGCGATCGCGGCGGCTTTGATAATCGAGAGCGAGTCGATCGAAATACGACCGAGGAAGCCGATACGCGACCGCGCCCGCCTCCTGCAGCGGCGCCGCGGCGCCGATCGAAACGTAATCATGCAATTGACGGAACGCGCGCGTCAAAGGCGCCGACGCGACGATCGTCCCCACCCGCCATCCCGTCACCGCGAACGTCTTCGACATCCCCGAGATCGTCGCCGAAAGATCGCGCATCCCGTCGAGAGTCGCAATCGAAACGTGCTTAAGCCCATCATAAACAATGTGTTCATATATCTCGTCGCTAATCGCGACGACGTTCCATTTTCGGCAAAGACTCGCGACGAGTTCGAGTT
>JAKBCQ010000070.1 GCA_021807585.1 Planctomycetota bacterium
GACGATCGACGAGGGCTTTGAGGATCGATTCGACTTGCCGACGCGCGTCCTCGCGTTTGAGCTTGCGTCTCGGCCAGAACTCGACGGGGCGAAAGTTCACCATCGTTTCGATCATATCAAGAGGCGCGGGATCGGTCGGCGTCTCGGCGCGTCCCGCTTTCCCCACAACCATATCGACCTCGGGAAAGCGACATAGCGCCATATCGCGGGCCGCCAGATCGTCCCCCGATCGCCGCGCCGAGGCTCGCGGGACCGTGATCGGCATGTCCATTATCATGCCTTCATTAAGCGGAGTCATAAACTCACGCGGTAACGGCTTGATGAATTGATCGGCGACGAGCGCGACGATCAAAAGCGAAGCCGGCGCGAGGAACGTGCCGACCGCGCCGCGGCAAACAAGCCCGCACGCGACGAGCGCGACGAAAAGCACCGTCAAAAAGATCGATCGATCGCCCAAAGGCGTGAAACCGACGATCAGAGTCGCGGCGAAAATCCAGATCATCGCTCCCGGACGATCGAGCAATCCATTCAATATCGGTTTATATACTTCAATAACGCTTCGAACGATCGCGCTTTCCTCCTCGCGACGAATTATCCCTTTGATGAAGATCGTGCAAAGCGCCGGGACGAGCGTGATCGCGAGCGCCGCGACCGAAACGAGCGCGAACGATTTGGCGATCACCATCGGCCGAAACATCTTCCCTTCCATCCCCCCGAGTACGAGCACGGGGAGGAACGAAACGAGCATGATCGCAACCGAAAACACCAAAGGCCTGCCGACCTCGAGACACGCCTCCAGAACCACGGCGCGGGTGTCGCCCGTCACGGGTCGATCGCCGAACCGTTCGCGCAGCTTGTGCATCGCGTTCTCGGCGATCACGATCGACGAATCGACCAGCACGCCGATCGATATCGCGATCCCCGCCAGCGACATCACGTTCATCTCGACGTCGATCAATCCGATCGAACGTAATGCAGACATGATCAAAAATGCGAACAACGCCGCGAGCGGCAACGTGATCGAAATAATCATCGAGGTTCTAATATGATGTAATACCAGGTATACGCAGATCGAGGCGACGATCATCGCCTCGACGACGGTTCGCGAGACCGTGGCGATCGCTCCTTCAATCAGCGGCGTTCGGTCGTAAAACGGAACGATCTTCACGCCTTTGGGAAGGCCCTGGGTGATTTCACGTATCTTCTCTTTGATGCGTCGCGTGACTTCGAGCGGATTTTCGCCCCGCGTCATCAACACGACGCCTCCCGTCGTCTCGCTTCCGTCTTTTTCAAGCACTCCGCGGCGAAAACCGGGAGCGATCGTCACCTTGGCCACGTCGGCGACGGTTCGCGGTTTTCCGGTCTCGTCGACGCTCGGCAACGGAATTCGCTCGATATCCGCGACGGCCCGAGCCGAATCGAACGAATCGTCTCCAGGATCGGGCGATACGCCGAGCAACCCGACCGATCGGATCAAGTATTCGGCGTTTGTTTTTTGGATCACGTGTCCGCCCGCCGTTCCATTCGATCGCCGCACCGCGTCGAGAACGTCTTTGAGCGTCGTATCAAACGCGAGCAGCCGATCGGGATCGACCGCGATCTGATATTCGACCGGAAATCCGCCCACGGTCGACGCCTCGGCCACCCCCGCGACCGAGGCGAGCCGCGGTTTCACGTACCATTCTTGAATCGAGCGCAATCGACCTAAATCATATCCCGATCCCTCTACCGTGTACCAAAAAATCTGTCCGGTCGCAAGCGAATCCGCGGCGATCTCGGGCTTCACCCCCTCGGGAAGGCGGCCTGAGGCTCGCTCGAGCCGCTCGGCGACCGTCGCTCGCGCTCGATCTAAATTAACATCATTATAAAAAATAATATTAATCATAGAGAAACCCGGATCGCTCGAAGATCGTACGACGCGAACCCCGCGCATCCCTTGCAAACCGAGCGCGAGCGGATACGTGACGCGATCTTCGATCTCGCTCGGCGATCTCCCCTTCCACTCCGTAAACACGACGACCTGATTCTCGGAGAGATCGGGGATCGCGTCGACCGGGGTGCGAACCGCCGCGATAACCGCCAAAACCGTGAGACAGGCGCACGCGCCGATCACGATCGATCCGTGTTTAATCGATAAACGGATAATGGCGTTAATCATTGTGGCGTCGTTGATCGTTTTGCGGCGGCGGGATCGTCGTCGCGTGCGGGATCGCTTGCGCGAGGTGAATCGCCGCCGCGGGGATGATCGTTTGTAAGCCGATTCTCGGCGGCCTGAAATTTCGCCTCGCATCCGTCGCAACAAAGGAAAACGACGCGTTCTCGTGAAACGACGCGAAACGGCGTTCCCATCGACCCCAGCGGCTTGCGGGTGATCGGACAAACGCGCTGTACGATCGCGATTTTACGATCCTCGGCGGATAGCTCGACGAGCCCCGATTCGATCGCCGAAGCTTGGTCGATCGTTGAATTACGAGATTGACTTATTTGAACATTTTTTTGAGCAATCACGTTCGTCCGCGTGTCGTTCGCGGCCCGCGTCGCGCCGAAATACGCGGTCGAAGCCGCGGGATTGAGCCTCGTTTCGGCGTCAAGCAGAAACGCTCCCGCGGTTGCGACCGAACGTCCCTCGTCGACCCCGCGGACGACTGGAAAATAGTCGCCGCAGCGAGGACCGACGACGACCTCGACCGCGTCGAACATTCCGGGCATGCTTTCGACATAAACGATTTTGCGAACGCCGTCGTCTACGATCGCCGATTCCGGAATCGCCGGGACCGTCCCCCTGGGTCGATACGAAACGACCCGCGGCGAGAGCCGCATTCCGCCGCACTTCGCGCACGTCGCTCCCGCGCGGCCGGCCTTGATCTCGGGATGCATCGGACACCAATATTCCAGCCTTTGATGATCATTCAAGTGAATCGCGTCCAGAATCTTTTGATCGATCGCACATCGTCCCGGTCGATCAAACATTTCCTCGGGGTGGTCGAGACAAAGGTAGGCGACCCGCGTCTCTCCGTTGCGAATCGGCGGCGGATCGACGGGGAGCGATCGGAACGGCTCGATCTCGTCGACGGGAACTCGAATCAGCGCGTTCGCAGTCATACCTTCGATAAAATCATGATGATAATCGTGGACGATGATCTCGGCTTTTGGGGGTTCGACCGATTCGACGATCCCCTCGAACGGTCCGAGGCCGGGGAGGTCGTCCGAGGTGATTTCGGCGGCGAGTTTGCGACGGAGCAAGGCCGAGTCGCGCGGTCGGAACGTCGGAGCGAGCGTCGTTCGCCCGTCGCTCGACCGATGAACGATCGCGAACGAGCGGATCTCGACCGAGAGTTTCATGTAACGAACGGGAGACGTGCGAATCCCGGCGAGCTGAACGCGATACGGCGAGAATTTCATGCGGGCGAGAACGCCTTCGGGGAGCGGAGCGGCGTCCCCTTTTTTGCGGCGAACGAGCGCCATGTTGCACACTCCGCACCGGCCGGGCCATTCGGCGACGACCCCCGGATCCATCGGACAAAAGTACTCGGTATCGTTCGAGACGGCGCCTGTGATCGCGTCGTTTCCGGTCGCCCGCCGCGTTAAGCGATCCCAATGATTGCGGAGGAACTCCCAGCGGCCGACGATCAAAAACCCCGCCGCGAGGATCAAGGGAAACCGCAGGCGAATGCGGATCGCACGCCACGCGATCGCCAAGCCGCGCGGGCTCGGCGAGTTCGCGGAATCAAACCGAGACGCGGCGCGGCGCGATTCGGAGTCGATCTTATTGGTTTTTGTGATGCTCATGTTCTCGTTCTTTTGGATCAACGATCGCTTGTTCGGCCGAGCCGGGCGCGGTCGATCCCGCGCCGCCGGAGGACGATCGATCGGCGGTCGAATCGACGACGATCGCGGGATCGTCCATTTTATGATCCCAGTGCATAATCAAATTGAAATCTTCTTCGCGATAGACCCAAACGGGCGCCGCGCCGAAAACGAGATACCGCGCGACTTTCGATTCAACCGGGTTCGTCAGTTCGAGTTTGGCGGTGAAATAGCGCGCATGCGGAGTTTCGAGCTCGGTGAGGATCTGATAGCGATCGAGTTTTTGTCCCGCGGTCCGGGTCATATCGACGAAGTTGAGCCCGCCGATCGTGACGAGTTCGGGTTTGGGAGATTGTTGATCGCGCCACGCGGTGAGCGAGGTTTCGAGCGCCCGGCGCGCTTCGGTCGATCCCGGAACGAGCCGAACGCGTGCGGACGAGTCGTCGCGGCGGACGCACCCCGAGAAGAGCGCGATCGATGCGACCAGGCCGAAGGTTTGAGCGATCCGATTCATCAGGAATGATGGCATAATATTTTGTTGGATTGCGGCGTTCGGCTTCGTGACGGGTTGAGGTCGTCTGCATTGAATATATCGCTTGCGGAAGCGCGATGGCTAGGTTAACTTTAATCGTGGATTCGTTCCGATCGGCGAGGGGCGATTGGGGGTATTGGTCGATCGTGCGATCGCTCCGACGTATGGAAGGTTTGCTCACGTGGCACATTCTTGGGCTTCGCGTTTGACGAACGCCGCCTCGATCATCCGGGTCGTTCCGGTGATCGCGGTCGTGATCGTGTTCGCGCCTCACCCCGCGCGAGGGGCTTGCGGGGGATGGGTATCATGGAGCGACGAATCATCGCTTTCGTCTCGCCTCGATCGGTTCGTCGCCTCGCTGATTTCCTCGAACGGCGCTGAACGAGATTTGAGCGGTCGAGACGGCTCACTTACGGCGATCGCTCGCAAACTTCCTTCACCCTGCGCGCTCGGGTTGTGCTCGAAGTCGCCCGCCGGCCCGTTCGATCCGCCACGCGTCGCTCGCGTTCCGAGCGATTTCTGGATCGCTTTATCGGTCGATCCGGTTCGCGTCCGGCCTCGATCGGCGCGGCTCTACTTTGATCCGATCGTTGATTCACCCCGTCACATCCCCGAATCGATCGATCGACCTCCGCGGGGCCGACGATTCACGACATAAAGACGTCGCCATTTTCTGATGGATCGTTACGGAATCGGCGTCTTCCTCGGTTCGCGTTCGTAGGCGCCTTCCGATCGGCGTGGAATCGGCGCATGATCCGCGAGCGAGTTTCGATGTTATACGTAAACATGAAGTGGCGAGTGTTCGTCGATCAATTGACGAATCGACTCGGCCGAGGTCGAAGCGATGCGTATCACATTTGCGTGATGAGTCCGCGAAACGGGGCGTCGCGCTTTTCCGACGTTCGAGCGTTTTTATTGGTATAATATTCTTATCGATCCGCGTTATTTTTGATTCTTCATCGGTTTTATCGAAGGAGTTCGATTGATGATTCGTCGACGATCGGGTTTCACGTTGATCGAATTGCTGGTCGTGATTGCGATCATCGCGATTTTGATCGCGTTATTGCTGCCGGCGGTTCAACAGGCGCGCGAGGCGGCTCGCCGCGCGCAGTGCACGAACAACCTCAAACAACTGGGGTTGGCGATCCACAATTACCTCAGCTCGGGGCAGTGCTTGCCGTTCGGCAAGGGAGGGAGCTACTCCGGGGTCGTCCCCGGGACGCCGATCTACGCGCGTTGGTCGGCACAAAGTCAATTGCTCATGTATATTGAGCAAGGGAATCTTTTTAACAGCATTAACTTCAATTTGCCTCCCGAAACTCCCGGCATGGGGGGAGACGTTCCGTTCATGCCCGCGTATCAAAACCCGAATCGCGCCAACATGACCGCGTGCCGCATCAACGTCGGCGTATTTCTTTGTCCCTCGGACAACCCGCCGATCGGGATTTGGCCGGGTGGGACGAATTATCTGGGGAATTTGCAGACATGGCTCTGTGATTTGAGCGAGAATTTCCCCAGTACGATCTCGCCGGGAACTCCTCCCCAGGGGATTTTTTATTTCAACAGCCGAGTGAATCTGGCGATGGTGACCGACGGGACGAGCAACACCGCGTTTATGAGCGAGAAGATTCGAGGGACTGGAATTCACGATCGCGACGCTCGGTCCGACTCGCTCGTCACGAGCGCCTCGACGACCCCGCTCCAAACGTTTCAGGTTTGCCAGGCGACGAACCCCGCCAACGCGACTCGCTTGACGATGCTTCAGGGGGCGAGCTGGGTGATGGGAGAGATGTGTTGTACATCATATAATCACGTCGGTACTCCCAATAGTCATACGTGCGCGGGGCTTGGTTTCTCGGGGAATATGGCGAACATGCCGATGGTCGTTCCCCCCTCGAGCCAACATCCCGGCGGGGTGAACGTTTTGATGGGGGACGGAAGCGTTCGGTTCGTCAAAAGCAGCGTCAATTTAATCACCTGGCAAGCGATCGGCACGCGTAACGGCGGCGAGGTCGTGTCGGGTGATTCTTTCTGATCGAAACGATCGGACCGCCGGGCCGCGCGTCGTTTCGATCGCGCGGCCCGGGATGCATTTGCAATCCTAGATTCTATTGTATCTGGAGATCGATTGTATGAAGATTCGATGGATTTGTCTGGTCGCCGCGATCGCCGCGGCGGGGTGCGGCGCCGAGGGGAAAAGCGGCGCGCCGATGCCGACCGGTCAAGAGGCTCGCGCGGCGCTCGAGAAGGCGCTCGACTCATGGAAGGCGGGGAAACCTCCGAGTTCGATCGCCGATCAGACCCCCAAGATCGACGTCGTCGATTCTCAATGGAAAGCCGGCGATGTGCTTGAAAGCTACTCGATCGTCAATGAGAAACAAGGCGAGGGAAACAAGACGTTCGGCGTCAAGTTGACGCTCAAAAAACCTCCCGGGTCGAAGGACGTCGAATACATGGTTCTCGGCAAAGATCCCGTTCGGATCTATCGCGACGAGGATTTCACCCGAATGCTCAACATGGATAACAACCCCGGCGGTTCGCGATCGCGCCGGTGATGATCGCGCGAATGCGACGTCAATAAAACTTGCCGGCGATAGAATCTCTCTCGCATCTTGAATTGTCTGTGAGAACCGAATTAAAGAGTTCGAATCCGTATTTGAATACGCGAATCCCGATTGGGGACGGCGAATCGCTCGATGCGCAATCGGAACCGGATTCGCCGACGCGATCCTCGCGGCGATCCTCGCTTTGAAGTAACATTATGATATAATTGGATTTATTGGAAGTTTGCATGGTTCGGCGCGATCAAGATCGAGGCGATTGTTCCGGCTCGCATCGATGGATCAATCCGTACGGATCGGAAAGATCGCCGCGTTGCTTTCGCGCGGGATCACGGCTAATCTTTGGTCATGATCCGGCGGCCTATTTGCGAAACTCCCCTTGCGCCGCGGGTCGACCGTTTAAACCCTGACGACCGGTGTCGGCGAGTTGAATCGATCGATGCAAGAAACTCGGCTTCCGCGCATTGAACGCGTCACCGTGATTCCTCTGGTCGGCGGCACCGTCGACGGCGGATGGCCGCAGGGCCACGCCGCGGGCGAGAACCTCCACACGCTGATCGAGGTGTCGACGGAAGACGGTCGAATCGGCGTGGGGAGTTGTTTCACCTCGGGATCGCTCGTCGCGGGCGCGGTTGAGTTGCTTTGGCCCTTGCTCGCGGGCGAGGCCGTCGAGCCCGAACGCGTGTCGGAGAAGCTTCGCCAATCTTCGTTCTGGCAGGGACGCGGAGGCGCGGTTGAACACGCGATCAGCGGCGTCGACATCGCCCTCTGGGATCTGTTCGGCAAGATCTGCGATCAGCCGATTTCGCGTCTGCTCGGAGGGAATTACCGCGATCGCATTCGCCCTTACGCATCGATTCTTTTTGATGAACCCGAGCCGTTGCGCGATCACCTGGAATCGATCGTCGCGCGCGGCTATAAGGCGATCAAGATGGGTTGGCGACCCTTCGGCCGTCGCAATCGAGCGTTCGACGAACGGCTGGTGCGGACCGCTCGCGAGACGGTCGGGCCCGATATCGACTTGATGGTTGATGCGGGGGGGAGCGAACAGTTTTGGCCGCATCGGCTCGCGTGGGCGCGCGAAACCGCGAACATGCTTGCCGACTTCAACATTGTTTGGTTCGAGGAACCGCTCGCTCCCGATGATCTTGAAGGATATGTTGAATTGACGCGATTTTCGCCCGTGCCGATCGCCGGAGGCGAGGTGTTGACGCGCCGCCAAGCGTTTCTCCCCTGGCTCACCCGCCGAGCGGTCGACTTCATCCAACCCGATTCGACCAAAAACGGCGGGCTCGGCGAGTCGCGTCGGATCGCGTGGATGGCGCA
>JAKBCQ010000071.1 GCA_021807585.1 Planctomycetota bacterium
CGCCCTCCCGGAAAAAGACTCCAATCGCTGTGATCTTATGGGAGGGCGAACCGCCGTGTGAGCCCATCTGAAGATAATCTCAATACATTCGCCGGCTCGGTCGGCGCCTTGCCCTCCCGGAATCGACATTTTGGTGTCGGTGATCTGGCGGGAGGGTGGCCTGCTACCCAAAAACTGGTCCAGACAAAATGGGAGTATTACAGTAGACCGAGACCAGGAGGGATCCATGAGCAGGCGAAGGACCGCCGAAGAAGTGATGTGGACGTTGATCGCATCGGATTGGACGCATCTAGAAAGAGATTTCGGTTCGGAAATGCGGGACGGCGAGATTGAGAGGCGGACCTAATCGGAGGATCGTTGTATTCGATTAAAAATTCACATTACAATTATCAATTATGCGATTATGCCAAGCGGCTCTTGCAAGATCGATCTCAACGGAAGTATCATGATCCAATTGATTTCCCCCTCGATCGTACGATTCGGCCCCGGTTGAACATGCTCATTGAGGCTCGGAGATGCCGTTCCTTCAATCTCACGCGTTTTTGATTCGCGTCCTTGGTCGATCGGCCCTAATATCGCTTTTTTTCCTTCTTATAATCAATCGAGCAAGTCAAGCCCAGGAGGCGAAAACCGCGAATTCCGTCGATCGAGCCGTTCTCGTCAAAGCCGACGTAACCGAGTCGAAACGATTCTATGAAGGTCGCGTCGTCGATAAAACGACCGGTAAACCGATCGTCGGCGCACGAATTGAAGCCGAATGGCTTGTCGTCGGAACAAAAATCGGCGAGGGTCCCGTTACGAAAGCCGAGACCGGCGGCGACGGCTCGTTCCGACTCGGTTGTCCCTTTGAAGATTGGCCTCAATCATCCGATTACATTATCAAAGTTGATTCCCCTGGTTACGTTTCGGCATTTCTGACCGGACTGGCGTTTATCGAACAAGAGATTGTGAAAGATTATGAGAAACAGCTTGAGCGGAATTTAAAGCGTGAGATCTATGAACCGAAATTCGGAGTCGCCAAACATACCGAGCCCAAGGATTCGATCGGCTTGGTTTTAAAGTCGATCGCTCTTCGGCCCGGCAAGGTCGTCTCGGGGCGACTCGTCGATCGCGGTGGAAAGCCGCTGGTCGGTTTCGAAATCCTCTCCCGCTCTTTCTCGAAGGATCGCGACGAAAATGATCCTTTGTTCAATCAAACATACATCGACCGACAAGGTCGATTTCGCATCGTCGCTCCCGCGGGCGATCGGGTGATTCTGCTTATTCGGAATATCGAGAAAAAAGATCCCAATCATGATGATGATATGTCGTTATATTTTCGGATTCTAGCCTCGGAAGACGACGGGGATCTCGGAGATATCAACCCGGAAGAGAAGGTCGCGATTCGAGGTCGACTCGTCGATCAAAACGGTAGACCGATCGTTCGTCATCCCGTCGGCGCCAGAATCGCAGGAGGTATCGAATCGACGCCGAGCGATATCGCCGTCATGTTCATTGAAAACGAGTGCGATGTTGTGCGCAACACGACGACCGACGATCAAGGCGAATTCACCCTGGCGCCGCTGCCCCCCGGAACCTACATCGTCGAACCGAGGAAACAGCAATCGCATCAAAGAAAGTTTCGAGTTAGTGTTCCACCCGCCGATCCCGCGACGCCGCGCGTCGTTGAACACGAAGACGTCGCGTTCGATGAACTCGTGTATCTACCGATCGTGACGACCCTCGATCCCGCTCGTCCGCCCGATCCAATCACTTTCAAACCGATCCCTCACGTCGTCGTCGAGGCGCGATTGATCCGCTCGTCCAAAGCGAAACCTATTCAATACCAGCCCGCGTATCTATCGATCAGGGGAAAGCTCGGCGACAAAATTCTGGAATCGAACGCTTATCCCAAGATCGACGGATCGATAAAAACCTCGGTCGCTCGCGATATGACCGACGTCGCGATTATTCTTCTCTCCGATCCTCGATCGGCCTTGCGTCATCAATTTACAGGTGAGAAAACCTGGAGCAATGATCGACTTATCTTTATGAATAAGCTCATTCATGATATAAAAGGAATCGAGATCGTTGAAACCGCGGCCGCGACGATCAACGTGAAGGTCTCGGCGAGCGATCTTCGCGGGCTCGATAACTTGAAAGTCTCGGCGACATATCCGCGAGGTCGATCGCCGATCGAGACGATCAAAACGAAGTTCGATCCCGCGGCGCTCGATGTCAAATTCTGGAAATCCGACGCAGGCGTTTATTTCACGCATGAAATCATCCCCGACGAAGATCTGACGATCACGGCCGAGGCCGAGGGATACGAGTCGGCTACGCAAACGGTGAACCTCAAGGAGGGGGAGGATCGCGCCGTCGACTTGGTGTTGAATATAAAGGCTAAACGATGAAAACCGACCCGTTCATTCGGTCGCCGATCGATAAGTCATCTCGAAGGAGATCGATTGCGCCCTCGATACAATCAATGGTAATCTTATATATGCTTACGTTAATGGCTCAACTCCGGGTGTCTGAGAATTGGGGCGCGATATCTTAACGGGAGACACGCTCATGTACGCCGTGATCGGGATGCTTCTCTTCCATCTTTCCTCGGACGCGACGTCTCGATCGATCGCGGAGAACGTTCTCACGGCATACAACGCCAATCGGATCGGGTTGGCGAAACACGGCTCGATTCGTTATCGATTCAGTTCCGCAACGATTCCCGCGATTGATATCGAGGATTTGAAACGGATCGATTCGATCGCACAGGGAGGCTGGAAACCCGAATATTCCATCGAGGGGACTTTCGAGTTCAACGGCCGAAATCTGTTTTCCGTACGACTCTATCCTCTTGAATTGATGTTGAAACGCCGCGTCAAAATATCGGCGACGAGTTTCGCCTTGGATACGATCTCGTTCAAGGATCTTTCCGACGGGGACAGTACGTTGTCGCTTCATATCACTCCTGACCCGACAGGGGATGGTTCAATCGACACTCCTTATCTCACGCCGGGAATGAGGGTGTTTTATGAAGATCTGCGAGAGTTTCCTTTGGAATTGGGCGATACGGATCCCAAGGATTATGATCTTTCGGTATGTCTTGCCAAAGCTTTGGAGAACAAAAAGAATTTTTCACTGATTCTTGCAAAGGAATCGGACGTGGATCCGGGAATCGTCGAAATTGAAGTCGATGAGACGCCGGATATCTATACAAAATACTCATATCATTTTCTTATCGATATAAAAAGAGGCGCGACGCCTCTGAAATCTTGGATGGATTTTTCAATCGATCGAACGGAAAGGAAATCATCTTTCAGAAGTTTATGGTTATTAAGCGATATCCGACCGGTTGAGGGTTCGTTATGGTTCCCGTTTCGTAAAACCGGATTTGTACAGGATACGATACCGGCAAGTACCAGAACGTGTTCAGAGCTAAGATACGATATTCTCATGGCGGATTTTTCCAATCCGCCCGATGAATCCGCGTTCAAGATTGAGCTTGAAGAGCCTCATGCGATCATCGACTCGTTTCGAGGTTTACGACATCCGGCGAGAAAGGTTTGGGATCTGGCGTCGATTTCATCGAAAAAGTTTGGAAGTTTGAAAAAGGTCGAGGTTTCATCGCCTCAGGGTCCTCCTCCCCAGATGCCCGGCACATGGAAGGCGGGACCGTCCTGGTTATCGCTGGTTTATTACGCCGCCGGATTTCTTTTGATCGCGTTCGGCGCCTATCGGGTTTACAAAAGAAGGGTGGGATAAGATGGCCGTCGTCAGAACGCGTCGGATCGAATTGTACATCCGCGATCAGCCCGGAGGGTTTTCCCTGGTGGAAGTCCTCGTCGTAATCACCGTGATCGCAATTCTCGTGGGATTACTTCTCCCCGCTATACAATCGTCGCGCGAGGCTTCGCGGCGGATCGAGTGCGTCAATCATTTGAAGCAGATCGGAATTGCGTTGCAAAATTATCAATCATCCAACGGCGTGTTTCCCGGATTAGGCGCCGGAACCGATTTTGGAGAACGCAATTTGTTATTGAGCGATTATCCAATTGGTCATATATATAGTCCTTATAGTCGAATGCTTGGCGAATTGGATAAGCCGACCCTTTATAACGCGACGAACTTCACCTATTGGCCGTTCAGCCCGATTTCCCTATGGGCGAACTCGACTGTAATGCAAACAAGTGTTTCTGAATTTCTATGTCCTTCCGATTTTTCTCAATCTCCATCGGGATACGGTCGAGTGAATTATCGATTTAATATCGGGAATTCGACGAGCGATTTTTGGAGCATTCCCGAACGAAGAGAGGATGGATATGGAGCGTTCTCGATGAAATGGTTTTATCGACCGCGCGATTTTTTGGATGGACTTTCCAATACGATCGGGGTTTCGGAACGGATCCGCGGCGATTGGACCGAGGGGCGATGGTCTCCCGGCGACACTGTTTCTCTCAATAATCACGTCATAGGAAGAACGCCGATCGCGGAATCGATACGAGAATGTCGAGCCGCGCCGGCCGATTCTCCGATCGAATCAAGGGCGGGGGAAACCTGGTTCATCTCGGGTCTGCTTTTTACGGAATACAATCACTGCTTGACTCCGAATGACGATCTTCACGATTGCGATCTCGGACCTTATTATTCGGAATTCGTGAATCGCTCTTTATCACAGGGAATTTTTACGGCTCGATCTTACCATCCTCGGGGGGTGAATTGTTTGACGATGGACGGATCGGTTCATTTCGTCGGCGATGGAATCGACCTCAACGTGTGGCGAGCGCTCGCGACGCGATCGACGGGAGAAGTCATCGACTTTCCCTTTTAACACAAAACATGCCGATACTATTATGTTACTAGCTTATTCAATCCGGCAGTCGTCTTATATCGTCGGCGACGTATCATCGCCGTTCTTTTCTTCGAGTTCAGGACGATTCAAGGATTTTCACGATGATCGGGCTTCGAAATCAATCGCTCGGAATAAGTAGTTTCGAGATGTGACGCGATTGTTTAGGGCCTGCTTGCTCGCCACACCGCTAAAACGGCGTGCTTTTCATGAAGGCTCAAACGGTTTTGTTACCTCGACCGCCGCTCCGTCAGCTACCTGCTGGTGCGACCCGGTCGCCGGGTGGGAATTGCTCCCACTGAAGAACCACCGCCTTGGCAAAGCGCACGCGCTCCCTGAAGAGTTCGCCGCCCTGGAACTTTCGCCCGCGCGCGAATAAATCCATACGCAAATTATTACATATACATTATTGACTATACAGATCAAAACGCATGAATTCCGCATAACATGTCGAGATCGATCCGGCGGGGTTTCCGGGTAGGCTCTTATCGATTGAAACATTCCCGCGTCGTCAGAACTCGGTTTGGCTTCGACTTCTCGGTTTTTGGATGTCGGCGACGAGACGTCCCTGTTTGAAGATCGAGACCGAGCCGGTCGATTGCGAGACGCAGAGCGCGATCGCGGTCGAATCCGAGGTGATCGCCGCGGCGGCTTCGTGGCGGGCGCCGAGGCCGCGGGGGAGGGGTTCTTCGGGTTTGTCCTGGGGCGCGAGATAACGTCCCGCCGAAAGGAGCACGCCGTCGCCTCGAATCACGAACGCTCCGTCGATCGCCGCGAATTCTTTGATCGTCTCTTCGAGCCGGGCGTCGAGGATGTTGCGCTGTTCTTCGGGATAACCATGAAAGGGATTGATCACAAGTTGTCGGCTCCGAGAGAGGACGGTCGCGTCGTCGCCGAGGATGAAGATCGTCCCCACGGGTCGCCCCTCGCGTCCCTCGAGGCCGAGTTCGCACGCGATCGTGAGGAGACGCTCGAAAACCGCGGGTTTGACGTCGGGGGGAGGAGGCTCGGCCGCGGTCGAAGCGAACAGTTCGAGCTCGCTGCCGAGATCCAAAACCATAATTGTATCAATTGCCCCCGATCCGTCGATCCCCGTCAGACAGACGACGCGCTCGCCCGCCTTCAACAGGCTTTCGGTCGCGGCGACGAGCGTCGCGATCTTGATCTGACCGGCGCGCGTCATCGGAAAATCAGGCACCCGAACGACCGAACATAAACCTTTACGTTCATCCGATACGGGTATTTGAAAATCGGCGCGACGCGAGACGAGGATCACGCGAAAATCGACGTCGGCGATCAAACCCGCGAGTTCTTCTTTTTCGTCGATCACGTCGGCGTAGAGCAAGACCGAATGCGCGTTCGTCTCTCGCGCGACGGCGTGGGCGTGGCAAACCAAACTGCGGGTGAGCGTCTTCAAGGATGCTTGACTCCGTTCGATTCCGCCGCGCCCGCAACTTCGGCTTCAACCGCAATCCCCAAGATCCCCAAATCGTCGTATTCGGAAGGAGAATCGCCGTCGGGAAGCTGTTCGAGCCGAATCGTATGCCGACCCGGAGTCAAAAGCCCGTCGGCGATCGCGGCGCGAATCCGCAAGGGAGAGTCGTTTTTCGTCGTCACATGCCGATTTAAATAATCGATAACTTTACCGTCGAGCTTGACGTTCGTCCGCAGCTCTCCCTTGCGCACCTTTTCGGAAAAAGTGGGCGTCCCAGACACCCCGACGACCTGTACCGCGTCGATCGCGATCGACGCGTTCCGCCACGTCGTATCGGCGGGGATCTCGACGGTCGTCTCGAGACTCGGCCCCTCGGGACGAGGCGGGAACAGATCGGCGAATACCTCGTTGCCTAAATGATGAGGATACGGATCGAGCACAATCCGTTTACACCTGTTCATAAATCGAATTCGTCGCGCTCGAGCGCGGGGAATCGACGCCGTTCCGGCGTAAGAAGTTGCAAGCTCAATTGTTTTTTCATTCAAACCGACGATCGCTCCTTCGAGCTGCTCGAGATCGCGCGAGTCGTCGCCCGCCGAATTCCGCCATTCAACCCGCGCCCACCGCCCCTCGACGATCGCGCCCGCCAAGGAATCGCGGCGAAAATAAAGCCCCGAGATCTCGGCCCAGGGAATTTTGATCTCTCGTCCCAAAATTGAGGTGAGCGCAGCGGTTTGATCCGCGGACGAGATCGAACCGAACAGTTGATCACCGTCGACGAGCCGAACTTCGTCACGCGTCGGATCGCAATCCAACACCCCCGTCGGTTCGACAAATCGAACCAGCCTGAAATCGTCGATCAAAGCCTCGAACGCGTCCTTGCCGCCGTCGTCCCCCGCGCCCGTCGAACGCGTCGATACACCGATCTCAACCAGCGGACCCGCCGGACCAGATCCATACGCCAATTCGTCGCCGTCGACCGAAACGTCGGTCCGGTCGGGACCGAATCGAACAATCAAACGATGCCATCCCTCCGATCGAACCAGCCGCTGAACCGCCAGCCCGGGACCGTCCGGACTCTCGACTCCCAACGTCGACTCACCCCAGCCCGAATCCACCCGGATCGACTGATTCCCCCCCTCGCCGCCGCGAAACACCAACTCGATCAGCCGACGACGAAGCGGAGATTTGCGTTTATCATCATAATAGGAAATCTCAAAACGTCCCGAGCCGATCGGCTCGGACGGCTTGAACGCGATCGACGACGACAACCCCGCGAACCGGAGCGACTTCTTGCCTCCGACATGACGCCGATCCGTGATTTCAACGTCGCCGCCGATCCGCAACCGAGCCTCGTCGAGAGTCTCGAACGAATCCTGAAAAATCTCGATCTCTCCGGGTCGTTGTACGAGCGCCTGTACCCCGCGGCGGCGGATCGATAGACCTGCCGAGCCTCCGCCGAAGTCGAAAGCGATCCGATCCGCATCAAGCGATATCAGCCGACCAGACACTTGCTGATCAAGCCCGAACAGAACGCGAAACGGCGGCGAGCCCCGTCCAGCGTCATTCCCCTCGTGCGATTCAAACTCGACCACCCTCGGCTCAGCAAGCGCAATCTCGGCCGATCCGTCGTCGGGCTTGAACGCGTAATCCCCCTCCCGAGTCGCGACGATCCGACCCGGCTTACGCGAGCCGTCCCCTATATCAATCGATTCCACCCATTTCGATTCCGCGGCTCGCGCAACCGAAGCGAGCCCCAGAATGATCAAAACTGATCGGACGACACGGCCGAGAATCGATCGATCCAAATACGGATTTCGGTGTGAAGTTCGCATAATGTATCATCATACCCGCAAACACGGCGAAAATCCAAGCGAGCCGATTCCTAGTGCGAATGAATCGAATTTCGGCGAGAGCGATCACCCCTCTC
>JAKBCQ010000072.1 GCA_021807585.1 Planctomycetota bacterium
GGTCGCGAAGGCGAGTTGACGAATGAAGCGGCGGTAATCGTCTCGATTCTTGAACGAGAGAGCGAGCGGCTGCCGCGCGACGACGGTCGCGCTTAATCCTCGGCCGAACCAAGGGACCGCGCCGAGGCGCTCGGCGCCCTGGTAATACCCGAGGATTTCGAGCGGGGGATCGGACAATTCGGCGCCGATTTCGCGTTTTCGATCGAGCTGTTTCAGCACCTCTTCGATCGTCGCACATAAATCATTTTCTATCATGATGAATTCATTTGTTTTGGTATGGGACCGGTCGAGGAGGCGAGTGGAGCGTTCGACGTAAGCAGGCGCACGGCGTCGGCGATTGTCATTCGGCGAGGCGAGTGTAATCGAAGACGGGTCGATGAGAAGGGGGTCGCGGCGGGATTCGTGGTACAAAATTTGCTCAATAATGGAATGATGATTTTTTGCGACACTCCTTCCATGCATGGATCGGGATGCGAGTTTTTTTTAGTCGTGAAAGTCACGCGGAGCGAACTGTGACGTAGGTTAATCGCTACGAAAGGAAATCGCGCGGTCGCTTGAGAGAGAATTTTCCTGAAAAACGACGCTCGATTATCTTTATGAGGGATTTTGTTACGCACGCCGTCGGAAGGATTCCTGGTTCACTCCGATTTACGTCTGACCGGATTCGATCTTATCGGGAATAAATTCCCTGCGACGAGTCCATCTGATTTTGTTTCGATCGAGCACGGTTTCGCGGTCGTCGAACGTTATGACGCGATCGCGCGGTTCGATACGATACGGAGAAAATGGGTCCGAAAGATCACCTTGATCTTGAAATCAAGATGTAAGCCAAGGTTTTGATAAGCCCTGGTTTCGCTAAGCTTTGCCGTCGATTTATCGGGGCAAGGTGGGTTTCGCTCCCTGCGCGTCGCTCCGAAAGACCTTCAATATTCTATCACGCGAGCAATCTAAAATGAAGTCATTCTACCAAACAGTCCTGCATGCATGTGAAAATGAAAATTCTTGGTTAAAATCGAATATTCTGTCTTGTTCGGTTTTCGTGATCATGCTACATGTAACGAAGTATGCGATTCGTTCGCTTTTGTATTGGAATGGAAGCGTTCGGTTTTTTTTCGGATCGGTGTCGGACGGGTCGGAGTCAAGGATTTTGAACGACCCCTGTTTCGCCAAGAACGGTTAACTTCTCGGAAGGATGCACCAATGAGATTATCAATTCGTTTGCTTTCTTTGACCGCCGTCGCCTTGTTGGCGGCCGGCACACAGTCTTACGCGGCTTTCGGCGATTTTTCCTTTGCGACCACGGCTTCGATCGCCGGCGGAACCGCGGGATCGTCGGTTTCGGACACGGTTGGATCGAGTACGATTACGCTGGCGGGGAGTACGGGTTCGACGAACGCGTCGGGCACGGGAACTTTCATCAATTTCGGTACGAATTCGGTCGCAACCACGTTGTCGACGGGATCGAATACCTTCCCGGCGACCAAGTTCGAGTTGTTCCTCGCGATCACCTCGGGCGGTCAAACGGTCACCGGCGACGTTTTCGGATCGTTTAGCGGAACCGTGACCCCGTCCGCGAATGACGTCACCGTTTCTCTCACATCGTGGCCTTCGTCACTCACGGTTGGTGGAACGATGTTTGAGTTGTCAAACTTCCAGGTCACTCAATCGACCTTGAACGGCGCTCCGGGATCGTTCAGCGCTCACGTGCAAGCCGTTTCGGTTCCCGAGCCGACCTCGATCGCGCTTTTGGGACTCGGTGGCGTCGGCGCTTTCGGCGTCTTCCGTCGTCGTAAAGCCCTTTGTGGAGCGTGCTGATATCATCGCGTGATTTCCAGGGTGAAAGCGTCGCCGGTCGGCCGACCGGCGACGCTTAAATTCATTTTTGATCCCACCCGCGAATCAACTGGATTTGACTCTCACGATTTTGGATCTATGATTCCGACGGGTCCGCAATAATTGAGATGATTCGGTCGATGAAGACCGCTCTGTTTTTATTTATGCTCGCTAGTCTGTCCGTTTGATTCCCAGGGTGAGGGCGTCGCCGGTTGGGTGGCCGGCGACGCCTTTCTTAAGATTCAATCGAAAACGTATTGTTTTATTCATGCTCGCTAGTCTGTCCGTTTGATTCCCAGGGTGAGGGCGTCGCCGGTCGGGTGGCCGGCGACGCCTTTCTTTCTCGTTCCGATCGCCGCTTCTTGAGATTGTTGATTATTATTAATGTTGAAGTTACCTAAATGTTTTTTCCTGAATAAGTCTTCTCGACAATTGATTCTCGGTTCGAAACACGCTATCAAGGGACCGATCGGATACCTCCCCTGATTCTTTCGGCGAGTTCGTACCATGAATCGCAACACGACGATTTGGTTGCTCGTTTTCGGCATCGCCGCGGCCGCTCCCGCGATTATTTCCGCCTCGGCGCGCGCCTCCGCGCCGCCACGGCGTTTCCGCGTCGTTAATACGATCGACGCCGATTTGAAAGCCGTTCCCGTCGTCGCCGACATCCCCTCGATCGAACCCGGCGGCTATCGCCTCGAATCGGCGGATCGCTCGCTCGGTTTCGACGTCGAGATCTTTCGTGAAGGCGATCAGACAAAACTCGCCGCGGTTATCCCCGCGGTCGCCGCCAAGTCCAATGTCGAATTCGAACTCAGACCTTCGTCGAGCAGATCACGAGGGTTATCGATCGAACGCGACGACGAGGGGCTGGCGATCACGATCGACGCCAAACCGTTCACTCGCTATATCGCCAAATCGGGTCCCAAACCCTATTTTTTCCCCGTCATCGGTCCGACCGGAGCGCGCTACACGCGAGCGTACCCGATGGAAAACATCGCCGGCGAGGATCGCGATCATCCCCATCAACGATCGTTCTGGTTCACACATGGCAGCGTGAATGGAATCGACTTTTGGGCCGAGCAAAAAGGACATGGATTCATCGACATGACTTCGCTTGATCATGTGGTGAACGGCGCGCGATTCGGCGGATTCGAGTCGACCGATCGTTGGCTCGCCGCCGATCATCAAACGCCCGTCTGCGATGATCGCCGCGTTTTCCGCTTTTTTGTGACCGACGATTCGCGCATTATCGACTCCGAAATCACGCTCACCGCGACATACAATCCCGTCGTCTTCGGCGACACCAAGGAAGGCGCGTTCGGCCTACGTGTCGCCTCTTCGATGGACGCCGCCCGTAAGGGAGGCGGAACGATCACCAACGCCGAGGGGCTGACGAACGACGCCGCGTGGGGCAAGCCGTCCCCGTGGGTCGATTACACGGGGCCCGTCGAGGGAAAGACCGTCGGGATCGCGATCCTCAATCATCCTTCGAGCTTCCGTCATCCCACTCCCTGGCACGTGCGGCCGTACGGCCTTTTCGCCGCCAATCCGTTCGGCGATCACGATTTCAAGCTGGGGCGATCGGGAGCTTTCACGCTCGATAAAGGGCGATCGATCACGCTTCGATACCGAGTGATTTTCCATCAAGGATCGACCGAACAATCGCACGTGAATTCTTTGTATCAAGCTTACGCCCACCCTCCCGCGATCCGGCCGATCAACCTTAAATGATCGACCGGTATCGCTTAAGGCGCGAGGGGAGCGGCGTCGATCCGGAAGCCGCCGCGCTATTCGTTATCGTTCACTTTTGCATTACATATTTGAATGCATGTATTTATCATGTACAAATGAAGGCGGAGCGGATCGGTCGTCGATTGATCTCTGATCGTCATGCGCCGCGGGCGATTCGATCTTGGGCCGAACGCCTCGGCGGTCGATTCGTAAAACAAGTGTGATTGATTCGCTATCATCGGAACGGCGCGCGCGGCGTGCGAGCGCCCGCGAGCGAATCCGCCGGGACGATTCGGCGACAATCCCGGCCGAAAAGGGAATCTCTTGAGATTCGCCGCCAGGTCGTCGACAATACGAACCGATCGACCCGCCCCGTGAACTCGGAAACGATCTCGTGCGAGATCGCCGAGCGACCTCCTCATGACGAAGCCGGCCATGAAACCACACCGAATCGCTCAGGTATTTTTATATTTATTTCTTGGTTCGATCACGGCGTTCGCCGCGGACTCTCCCGACGTCGCGACGTATCGCCGTCCCGCGGGGGTGAAGGTGGAGATCGCCGCGTCCGAGCCGCTCGTGATCAACCCCGTGACGATGACGTTCGGGCCCGACGCGCGGCTTTACGTGAGCGAGTGGACCCCCGGAGACGGTCCCAACGATCGGATCCGCGTTCTCACCGATCGCGACGGCGACGGTCGGTTCGACGATTCTCAAATCTATATGGATCGGCTCGAGCTTCCCGCGGGAATCCTCTTTTGGGATTCGTGGACGTACGTCACGCTCAATCACGACGTCGTGCGCTTTCAAGACCGCGACGGCGACGGCAAGTTCGAAACCCGCGAGACGATCGCGACGGGTTTCGGCAACGACAACTCGCATCATCGCGTATCGGGCATGATGATAGGATTAGACGGTTATTTGTATTTGACGACGGGGGACAGCGACGCGCACGCGCGGGGATCCGACGGAAGCGAGGCGGTCGTGTTGCGATCGGGGGGCGTGTTTCGATGCAAGCCCGACGGCACGCGGATGGAGAACGTCGCGTTCGGCATGCGCAATCCGTGGGGAAACGTTTCGTTCGACGATGAATTCCAGATCTTTCACACCGATAACGACAACGAGGGCTCTCCCGGGTTCACGGGATGCCGGTTGTTGCACGTCGTCGAAAGAGGGGATTACGGCTGGAGACTCCGCGAAGGCGCCCGCTGTTGCGCTCCCGATTTTGAACGAGCCGGCTGGAACGGCGGCCGACCGGGACGCCTCGGCCTCCTCGCCGAAACGGGGCGAGGCGCTCCCGCGGGGCTCCACGTGCTCAACTCGGCGGCCTTCCCTCAAGAATATCAAAATTTGCTCGTTTACCCCGACGTCTTCCGAAAATCGACCCGCGCTTATAAGATCAAGCATTTGGGAGCGACGTATCGAGTCGCCGAGGAGTTCGAACTCCTCGCCTCCGACGACCCGCTTTACCGTCCCGACGACGCCGAGGTCGGGCCCGACGGAGCGCTTTACGTCTCGGATTGGAGGACCGATTCGGGAGGCGCGGGAAGGCTTTCGGGAAACGGCGACAAGGGAAGGATTTATCGCCTCACCTGGGGAGGTACCGATCGCCGACCCGCGATCAAAACATTCTCGCGCAATCGCATGATTGAACTTGTAAAAAAATCCGATTCGGATTTGATCGCGGCTTTGGAATCAACGGATTTCGCGATTCGACGAACCGCCTCGCTCGAGTTGATTCGCCGCGGGATCAAGGACGTCGGCCCGCTCGCAGCGGTTGCGGTCGATCGATCGAAGCCGATCGCGGCGCGCCGGCACGCGGTCGAATTGTTGATCTTTCAGGCGCCCGATCGTATCGGTTCGTTCTGGAAATCGTGGATGACCGATCCCGACGCGTCGATCCGCCGGATCGCGTTCGAGGGCGCCTCACGGCAAAACGACGCGGGAGCTTGGATCGACGCGACGCTCGGATTCGATGAGAAAGCGGAAAAAGACCCGCGCGTCGAGCGCGGCTGGGCCCTCGCCGCGGGACGAGCCGCGTCGCTTTTGCTACGGAATCCCAACGATCCAGACGCCGCCGAGAAGCGAGCCGGCGCGGTCGCCGATCGATTGCTCGATCTGGGCGATCGATCGCTCCAGGACGACGCGTGGCTTCGCGACGCCGCGACCCGCGGGCTCGAAGCGATCGGTCCCCTGGCGTTGAACGCGACGGTGCGTCGGATCGTCGACGACGCGCCGAAATCGAGCCGCGAGGCTGCACTTTTCGCCCTTGAAGGTTGGAGAAACGGCGCGGCGTCGGCGACGGTGATGAAACTCGCGACGACGTCCGAACCGCTCGCCCCAAGCGATCGCGTCGCGCTCTTTCGCGTCCTTCGCGAGCTTGTCCCCGAGGTCAACGCCGGGGCGCTTGCCGAATGGCTCGAACGAACCGAGATCGATTCGGCCGAGCCCAAAGTCGAGGCGATGCGGGTGCTCGCGGCGCTCGGCGCCAAGGCGTTTCCCGCGTATCGTGCGATCCTTCCCAAATTACTCGCGGATAAGCACGCGTCGACGCGTCTCGAGGCGCTCAGGGTCGCGGGGATGATCGGGACCGAGCCGATCGAGCGAGCGATCGCCGCGATCGCCGCGAACGAATCCGCCGGGATCGACGAACGTCGCCTCGCGGTCGAATCGCTCGGCAGGCTTAAGACGAGGGGAATCGCGCCAAAACTTGCCGAGATGTTCAAAAGCCAGAAAGATTCGCGTCTAAAAATTGAGATATTGATTGCGCTTTCACAATTGGATTCGAAACTCGCCGTCGCCGCGGCGCGGTCGGTTCTGGGAGATTCCGACGACGAGTTGAGGGGTCGCGGGATCGCGATATTGGGGGGTAACGAGGCGACCGCGCTCGACGTGGCGCGGGCGTATAACGCGGGAAAGCTCCCCCCGTCCGATCTTTCCCGAGTGATCGACGCGGCGCGGCGCTATTCGACCCCCGAGATCGAACGCGAGATGCAAAAGCTGATGAAAGACCGGCTCCTCGCCGCGCCCCAGGGGGAAGAAGCAAAACGGCTCCGTGAATTCGTTTCGCGTCAGGGAAACGCGATGCGCGGCCGCGAGATCTTCCTCGACGCGAAAAAAGCGGGCTGCGCGACATGCCACCGGCTTGAAGGGATCGGCGGATCGATCGGTCCCGATCTCACCAGAAGTTGGCAAACGCTTTCTTTTGATAAGCGAGTGGAATCCATTCTTGAACCTTCGCGCGAAATCAAAGAAGGCTACGCAACCTACAAGGTGGCGAGCAAAGACGGCCGAGTCGTCTCGGGTCTGTTGCTTTCCGATAAACCCGACGGAGTGACGTTAAAAGACGCCACGGGCAAAGAGATCCGGATCGCCGCGGCGGATATCGAGGAAAAGTCGATCTCGAAGGAAAGCTTGATGCCCGTCGGCGTCGTCGGGCATTTGTCGTTCGCCGAGCTCGCCGATTTGCTCGCGTTTCTCGGCGACCGCGCGGCTCAGGAGGGGTTGCGATCGCGGGCGAAATAACGCGATCGATCGCCAAACCGACCATACCTATCGGCGATCAATGATATGAATATTCAAAGCGTTGAGCACGTCGGTATGTGGTCGGTCGCTCAACGCTCGGGAAACGCCGGGATGCGATCGGGGCGTTTGGCGATCGGTTTGGACTCGGGACCGAGCTCGACGATGTGATTGAGCGGCGTGTTGATATTTTCTACCTTGCCTCCCGTGGCGAGGAAATAGCGGCCGCCGTTCTTTCCCGCGTCGACGTTCAGCGCGGGGTTGGTATCCCCCGTGAATTTCGCCTTGTGGAGCGCGAGCCAACGGTTGTCTTTGGTTAAAACCCACCCCTCGCCGAACGACGCCCGCCGCTCGATCGTCGCCGAAATTTTATCGCGTTTGAAATCTTCAATAAACGAATAATAACCGCTAAGAAGCTTCCCCTTGGCGAGGGTTGAGAACGACGCGATCAGCGTCCACGATTGGGCGTCGGGCTCGGCGATGAACGCGGAGAAGACGGTTCGATCGCCTTCGAGTTTGGCTCGCACCAGGAATCGATAGGTCGATTTCGGCTTCCAATCGAGGTCGAGAAACGATTGACCTCCCGTCCCTTCGTTACCGAACCGGCCGATGCGCACTTTTTCGCCTTTCTGAATGAGCTTGACGCGATTCTTGGGGTCGACCGCGTCCGGATCGTCCTGCTTGCCGGGATCCCAAACCGAGAAGATAACGACCTTTTTACCTTGGTTGAGCTCCTGAATGCCGAAGTAGCCCTGATTGAATCCGCAAACACAAAAGTATGTTCCCTCGGCGGATTTCTCGACCGTAACCTCGTTGTAATAAGCGATTCCCTCGGGCGCCGCGAAGTTCAGATGAACCGATCGGCAGGCGATCCCCGCCAATCTCACGTCGGCGTGGACCGCGACGATCGATATGAGTATTGAAACATTAAATAAACATGTAAGAATAGAAAATCGAGCGGAGATCGAGTGGATTCGATACCGGAGAGTCATGGTGGTTCCTTGATAAGATCGTCGGCCTTGTTGTCGTATCAGGGCTTGATGATGAAGCCGACGGAGGTTGAGGTCAAGAGGGCTTGAAGTGTGCGAGAGAAGCCGCGGAGTC
>JAKBCQ010000073.1 GCA_021807585.1 Planctomycetota bacterium
CACGCGACGAATCGCACCCCTTTTTTGATCAATCCCGCAACCTCGTCGGGGTATTTCGATTCCTTTTGGACGACCAGCGCGATACCCGCCGAATGGCAAACGACCTCGATCTCCGTCCCGGGGCTGTTTGCAACATCTTTGAGGATGTTGGCGATGTTTTTCAACCCTCCGTCATGCCGCGTCGGATCGGCGAAATTGACGTGCACCACGACCCGCAACGGCTTGTTCGCCGCGGCGTCGTCGGCCGCCCGGCCGCTCGTGCGAACGCCCGAATACGCGATCAACGCGAGCGCCCCGGCGCCCACTACGATCATTCCCAAGAATCGATGTGATGCGTTCGTCATCGTCGTCCTCCCTTTTTACCCGATCAATCAACCCTACGCCGACGGCTTGTCGAGCCCTCGACGATAAGAATATAACCGCTCAGTTAAATAGTCAACTGCATTGTCTTGGAAGACGATTTTGGATAAGAATGAAAGGGGGGAGAACGTCCGACCCGACGGTTGGATCGACCGTGCGACGGAGCGAACGACCCGACGATTGGGATGGATGACGATGAAAAAACCGCTGCCCGACGAATTTTTGGAGCCGATCGCCGACACGTTTCAGATGCTCGCCGACCCGACTCGGCTGGCGATCCTCCGCTCCCTCATGACGGGCGAGAAGAACGTCGGACGCGTCGTCGAGGAAACCGGCAGAAGCCAGGCAAACGTATCCAAGCATCTAAAAATGCTGAATAGCGCGGGGCTCGTCGCGCGGCGTAAGGAGGGGCTTCAGGTCTTTTATCGACTCGACGATCCCCTCGTCGAAAAGCTTTGCGACATCGTCTGCGATACGCTCGTCGATTCGGCCCGACGGAAAGTTAATAAACACATGGCGTTTCTTGGCAAACATAACGGCGATTGATCGAACCCGCGGGATTCGATCCGATTCGCTCCGGGCGATCCTGGAAAAGATTGCGTCGATCCCGGTCATTTCTTGGCGTCGGCGGCGGAAGGGGGAGCGACTCGGGGCGCCGAATCGAAAAGCGCAAGCAGATCGGCGATCTCCTGGAGGCTCAGCGAATCGAGCAAACCCTCGGGCATCACCGAGATCTTCGATTCTTTTTGATCCTCGATCTCGGATTTGCGAATCGTCGTTTTGGTTCCGTCTGACAAAAGCAAAACAACGTTCGCCCCCGCGGCGACCGTCGGCATTCCGTTGTAAACCTTGCCGTCGGTCGTCGCGATCGTGATCGGCTTATATTGATCGGAGATCACCTTCGAAGGCGCGACGATCGATTCGAGAATCTCGACAGGACGGAAGCGCGACGACACCGTCGTCAGGTCGGGGCCGAGGCCTTGTCCCTGCTCGCCGAATTTGTGGCAATCGAGACACCGCGCCTTCACGACGACCGTTTTCCCTCGTGCGGCCGAGGCGCGCTTTTTCGGCTCGCCTTCCAGAACCCCGCGCACCAGTTGATCGAGCGTATATGAACGCCTCGGATTCGCCGAATCGGCGTCCGCGAGCGCGGGAGCGTTCGGATACGTCGTTCCGTAAAGCTTCTCCCAAACCGCGATTGAGCGTGAAAAATCGCTCATATCCCCTGATGTTCCCGGATACCATTTGCTTCCAATTTCATTCAAGGATTTGAGCGACCCCGCGCCCGTTCGCCGCGCCCAGGCGATCAGCCCGCGGAGCGGATCGGCGCCTTGCGGCTTGCGGTCGATCCGCCTGAGCGCCGCTAACACCGAGCCGAGCGTGTTCGGATCGCGCGATTCGAGCGCCGCGACGAAAAAGTCAAAATCGGCCGCCGACGGATGATTCGCGAGCGCCCGCGCCGCCAGATCGCGCGCCGCGGGATTCGACTCGCCGAGCCGACGCAACGCCGCGTGCGCCTCGGGTTTCGTCCCCCGACCGAGCGTCTCGAGCACGATCGCCCGCAACTCGCCGACCGCTCCCGCGTTGCTCGACGAAGCATTCGAACCGAGCTTGACGAACAGATCAATCAACGGTTGCACAAATCCAGGATCCGCGTCGACGTCGATCGTTCGCGCAAGCATCCTCGTCGGAAACGGGATCTCGTCGCCTCGCGCCAAAATCGCAAGCCGCTCCGAACGAGAAAACCGGGGAAGTAAATCTTGAATCATATGATCAAGATATCCCGTAAAGCTGAATCCCCCCTCCCGTTTGCTCGCGGTTTCGAACCAGCTCAAAATCTTCGCTTTTTGTTCGTCGGTCCAGCCTTCCCGGATCACCCGCAGACAAAGCGCGTCGTGAATCTGATCGGCCGGATCGGTCGCCTTCAACATGTGATCAAGAATCGCCGCGATTGCGCGAGGCTCGCCCAGATACGCCAGAATCCGCGCAAGCTCGCGGTTCGTCGGCGCGTCGTTCGTCGGATAAACCCCGAGCGCGAACTCGATCAATCTCGTCACACGCTTGTCGGATCGATCTTTGTAGGGATGTTTCAGCATCGTCAGCTCGATCAACCGATAAACGTCAAGCTTCTCCTCGGTCGAAGTTTTTGACGATTGAAGCAATTCAAGTATGTGATTCCATAATGCGTCGATCGTTTTTAAATCGAGATCGGTCGCTCGAACGATCGCGAGCGCTCCCTCGATCCGGCCGCGGCGATCGGGGTTCGACAAAAGCTGCTCCCTCGCCGCGGCGACGTCGCCGTGCTCGATCGCGATCCTCGCCTCGTAGCGCACCAGCCGATCGCGATCGGAGAGAAGCGGAATCAATCGATCAATCGGAATCGTTTCATGCGTTCTCACGATCGCCTCGCACGCGCGTCGACGAACGAACGCGTCGGAATCTTTCAGCGCGAGAACGAGCGCCTCGACCGGCGCAGCGCCCCGCCTCGTTCCCAGCACAGCGACCGCTTTTTCGCGAACCTTCGAATCGCGATCTCTCGCCAAAGCGATCAACAGATCGTCCGCCGGCGCTGGGCCGAATTGGACGAGCAAGTCCACCGAACGGACGCGGTCGAACCAAGCCTTCGACCCGTCGGACGCGATCGCGTTCAACCGCTTCTCCCAGTCGCCGCCGATCCCGGTTTTAATCTTCGCCAGTTTCGCTTGAGAATAGCTTGATAAAGGCGAATTCATATGAATCGCCCGATCGATCGGATCGGCGGGTTCCTCGACCCTCCTCTCAGCGATCGGCGCTGTCCGGAACAGCCCCCCTTGCGTCCCTCGACCCCCCGTCGTGAAGTAAATCCCGCCGTCGGGACCGACCTCGATATCGGTGCAGTTGAGCGGTCGACCCGTCACAAGCTCGGTCGCGGTCGCGGTGTAACCCCCTCCCGAGCGTTCGGCCTTCACCGCCAATATCCTTCCCTGCGACCAATCACAAATAATAAAGCTATCATCAAACTCTTTGGGAAAGATCCCCCCCTGGTAAAACGTCACCCCCGTCGGGCTGCCGCGTCCAACGTCGTAGACCGCCTTGAGCGAATCGAAATAATAGACCGGCCATTTCCCCGTGCCGTTCCGCCAGCCGAACTCGGCGCCCGGAGGACAAAACACCACCCGCACCGGTCGATACCAAGGCAAACCGACATCCCACTCCATGTCGCTATCAAAACTAAAAATCTCGCCGTCTCGATTGAACGCAAAATCATATTCATTGCGAAATCCTGCGACGATCCGGCTCCACGTTTTACCGCCGTCTTCGGAACGATCGATCTCGCCGCCGGGCGCCATGATTCCCGCGGCGTGCCCGCGAGCGTCGTCGTAATGCGGTAATAGCTCCCCCTCATAGCGAATCTTGGGATCGATCGGGCTCTTGGGATCGATCGGATCGCGCAGGTGCGCATGATTGCCGCAGTTGTAATAAAGCGAGCCGTCGGGTCCAAGCTGAATCGAATGCGGCCCGTGTTCCCCCATCCCGCCGTTCGACCCCCGAAGCAGCTCGACCTTGTCGAACAACTCGTCGCCGTCGGGGTCGTCGAGTTTGTAAATCCCCGCGCCTTTGGGACCGTCCCCCACCGCGTAAAGCGATCCACGTATGAATGAGAATCCTTGGCAATTCTTCACCGAGGTTTCAACATCTTTTCGCGCATGATAAACGCCCTGAGCGTCGCGTTCGGTCAGAACCGCGATCGGTCCCCGCTCGATCCCCACACACGGCCTTCCAGCGGCGTCGAAAGCGAACGAGACGACCGACCCCGTCACGTTCGCCGCCGCGACGGTCGTCACGCGCAACCCCTTGGGGACGATGAATCGCTCGGCCGCGTCGGCGGATTCAAACGTGAGGTCGCTCCACGGTCCCGTTCCCAAAACCCCCAGATCGACCGCGTGCGGCCACTGCGAATCGTCAAACCCCGGCTTTTTCCAGGCGGCGGTCGTCGGCTCAACACCAGCCACCCGCCACGCTCGGCTCGAATGAATCGGCAAACCCTGACCGAGCGGAAGCACGCTCCCTCGAATCAGCAGCCCAGCGGCGCCGGCCGCCTCATTCGAAGCCTTGACCGCGAGAACGTGCGGGCCCCGCTTGAGCGTCGCTTCAACACGCTTAACGACCTGCCATTGATCGCCCTGGGCGATCTCCTCGCCGTCGAGATCGAGCGAAAACGCGTTATCCGCGGTGATATCGATCGTCAGCCTCGATCCCGCCTCTTTCACGTTGAACTCAAGGCGGAAATAACGGGTTTCGGCGGGAATCGCTCCCGGCGGAGTGTTCGTCGGCCCCCAAATCCAATGCGGCGGAGTCGCCCCTTCCTGAGCGCGTGCCGCATCAGGAATGCCCGATAACGCGAACAGACCGATCAACCCCAAGGCGACGACGATCAAGCGATAAGAGGTCGCTCGCGCCGGTCGATAGGGCGCGCTCGCTCCCGCTCGATCGGCCGATAAAGCGAACGATCGCGCGATAAAAAACGCTCGATGATCTATATGATCAAGTGCATGAATCATAGCGTAAGCAACCCTTGGAATTCGTCGGTCGGTCGGGTCGGCGGGCGTCGCTGGTTCGGATCGGAACCCGAGCGGTCGATACGATTCGGTTTCCGATTCGTGGAGGGCTCGATCGCGCGTTCGGCCGGCGCACGCGTCGTCGAATCAAACCGGCCGGTTTCGCACAAAAATTGTTGTACCTTTCGTCAACCGAGCAATCAAGATCGAGGGGGCGGGATCGGAGCGAATCCGTCGCGTTCGATCTTGCGTTGCATGCGTTCGATCCGATTCCGCTCGCGTCGTTCCAGCCGCTCGGCGCGACGTTCCTCACGCAACTCGCGGCGCTCCTCGGGGGTGAGCCGCGGCGCCGGAGGCGGAGCGGGCTTCGAAGGATCGCGCGGCTTCGCCAATTGATCGATCAAATTCGCAATACCCATCAAACCTCCCTGCGTGAGCATATTTATACCCATGCTTTTGAGGTTCGATTTGAGCGCGTCGCCGTCGATCTTGGGTTTGTCGAGCGTTCCTCGAATCGGCAGTTTGAGCTTGGAGACGCTCGCCATCTGATTGACGAACGCCGCGGGGTTGTCGCCGAGCCTGGGGATGATCGGGATCGACGTATCGAGCGCCAGGTTGCGGTCGAAATCGACCCAGCCCGCGAACTCGATCTTATTCCGCTTGCCGATCGGAATCGCCAGCCCCGATTGCGCGATCCGTTTTTCGCTGATATCGAGCGTGACGGGATCCTCGAGCTTGAGGATCGGCGGTCGGTCGATGCCGACGACCTGATACACCTGTTCCATCACCGGGCCGGGGACAAACTCGACGTCGTTGAATTGAACGCGCCCCTCGAATCGCGCGGGAGGTTGATTCTCGGGATGGGTGAGCGGAACGCGAGCCCGCGTCACGTCCGCCGAAACCTTGCCGTGCACCCGCGTCGCCTCGGCGAGCATCGGCGCCGCGAACGCCACGACACGCCGCGAAACCTCGTCGTCGACGACCGCGTCTTTCAATCCCGTACGTTCGTCAAATACGAGCGCAAAGCCTTCATCGCCGGCTTCGCTCACGTTCTCAATCATCGGAATAAGTGTAAGATCGCCGTCGTTGAGCTTGGCGTGAACGGGATCGATCCGGAACGAACCGTCGACGGTCCTTCGCGCCGCGATCTCGGTCGACCCCAGCCTGATGCCGTGAAATTTCGCCGATGCGATCGCGATCCGCGCCTCTCCCTCAAGCCCCGCGGCGTCGTTCGAGATCGGTCCCTTCACCCGAAACGTCGCGTCCCCCCCCGCGACGACCGCATCCGGATCTCTTGTTTGAATATATTCTTTGTTGATCAGGTTCCAATCGATTTCGATTTTGCCGTCGAGATCGACGGTCGGTTTGGTGGAGACCGCCGCGATCGTCCCCGCGGCTCGTCCGTTCAAACGATGATCAAATAACTCGATGCGTTTGATCTTAAGAACGTCGGTTTTTCGATCGAACTCGGTTTCGTAGGCGATTGTAACGGGGTTTTCCGAGACGTCGACACGAATCGGCGGAGCGTCGAGCTTGATGAGCGCGATCTTCGCCATCGACCGCCAATTACCGCGCTGTCGCTCGACCGCGCCGTCGCCTCGCACCACGCACGATCGCTCGCCCCCCGTCGTCGAAATCGCGATCGGCCACCGCTCGGCCTGTACGTTCAAATTGAGGTCGGGAGGCGCGTCGAACGCGATCAGCTCGCGGCTCAAATTCCCCTGAAGCCGCAAATACGGAGCGTCGATCTCGTTTGATTCGGCAAGGAACATGTCGGATAACTTTATGGGACCGGGATATTTTTGAATTTCGATGGTGAGATCGAAGCGGGGCGCGACGATCGGCCTGGGAAGCTGCGACGCCCGCAGGCTGAGCGTTCCGCGGTCGATCTTGATCGTCAGGCTCCTCGTGTTGTGGATCGGATGGATCGCGTCCATGATGTCGACCGAGCCGTCGGCGCGGCGATCGAGATCGAACTTCGCGTGCGGCAGCGTGAGCGTCGCCGGCGCCGACCGATCGAAGAGAATTCCCCCCAGGCTGAGGCTAAGCGATCCTTGATCCGAAACGACGACGGCTTCGCCCTGTTCGTCGCGCACCACGATTCGGTCGAGCCTCGTGGGCTGAAACCAAGAAAAATGAAACCGACCGACCTCGAGCTTTCCCGGAGCGAAGATCGGACGGGCCTGAATGAGCAACCAATTTCGAGCGGCGAGGGTGCTTAACAATTGGGGCAAGAACACGATCGAGGCGATCAACAAAGCCGCCACACCGACGACCGCGCGGCGAAGCCGGCGGCCAAGCGTCGATTTCGCACGCTCGGGGGGCGTCGAGTCGGTCGATTGAGATGGATTATGAAACATAGGTATTTGCAGATCCTCATTTCAGGAGGTTCATCGAAGCTTGGGGAATCGTTTCGCCGACGATCGAATTCAGATCCCTCTCGGCCGAGACGATTCAAGTCGGTCTTCGCAGAGCGATCGACAACGTCATTTGTAACCGATCGCGTTCCGGCCGGCCACCTTGGAGCGGGGTATGGACCGGCGCGGGGGATGCAATCGCCGCCGTTTCGCGTGTCATGATCGAAGCCGTCGTGGGATCGACGTCGAGTGATTCGCCAATCTGAAATTCAGCCCGGCTTTCCCGATTGGAGGGGACATTCGTTTGACGACCGATGATTCGAGATCGAACATCGACCGGTCTGTTCCGGAGTTACAGAAGTAGAACCAAGCACGTCGATCGGCGGAATTCGTTCCGGATCAAAGTCGTATCTCATTCCCGATCGAGATCCGGTCGGAGCCGCCGATCACCCTCCAACGATGATTCTAATAACCAAAGAGTTAAAGACGATCGTTTTATGATATACGAAAACCCTATCGCTTTATCACAAAAAAACACATGAAAAACAAGCCTTTCAATCTTCCGGAAAGCCCCTCCCAAAAAATCGACAACACCGGAAAACGCGTCTTGCAATCCGATCGCGCGGTCGTAATCGTATAAGTTTTAGACCGATCGACGTGATTCGGAACTTCACGATTCACCTACCGATCGATCGACTCTCGGCGGTTACCCCCCACCGCCCCCGCGTCGTCCTCAGGTTTGGTTTGGGTCGTGAGAACATATCTCCGGGAGGGCGAGGCGCCGTCCGAGCCGGCGTTTGTGAAAATCAATTCGTTGAAATGGGCTCACACGGCGGTTCGCCCTCCCTTCAGATCACCGGCAGCGGCGTGCTTTCCGGGAGGGCGAGGCGCCGACCGAGCCGGCGTTTGTCCGACTGAT
>JAKBCQ010000074.1 GCA_021807585.1 Planctomycetota bacterium
ACGCTCCGATCGCATCGGACTGGCCGATCACACGGCCGCCGCGAACTCCGCCCCCGGCGAAGACCGCCGAAAACACTTTCGACCAGTGATCGCGCCCCGGCTTTTCGCCGGCGTTCTGCTTGCTCAGCTTGGGAGTGCGGCCGAACTCTCCGGTCACCACCACGAGCGTCTCGTCGAGCAAACCGTGAAGCTCGAGATCGTCGAGCAAAGCCGATACGCCCCGGTCGGTCGGCGGCAACAGATCGTTCTTCAAGCGATCAAAAATATTACCGTGCGAATCCCATGTTTGTACGCGTCCCATGTTCACTTGAACGATCGAAACCCCCGCCTGAACGAGCTTGCGCGCCAGGAGGAGCGATTGTCCAAACATATGCCTGCCGTAGCGATCGCGGAGTTTGGGGTCTTCGCGGGTCAGATCGAACGCGTCGGCGACTTTTCCCGATAGCAAAAGTGAAAACGCGAGTTCGCGTTGGGTTGAGAGTGAATCTTTCTCCCCGCCCGAGTTTCCCCAGGCGGCGATCGTATCGCGATCGGCGGCGAAATCGTTGAGCAGGTCGCGCCGGCCTTTCAACCGTTCGACGGTGAATCCGTCGGGGAGAGAAAGGCTTTCGACCTTGAAATTGGGGCGATTGGGATCCTGTTTAATTTGCCAGGGATCATATTTTGGTCCCAGGAAGCCGGCGTGCTGTCCAGGCCAGGTGAGCGGGCCTTCGATGAGGAACGTCGGCAGCATGACGCCGCGCGGCAGGCCCTCGCTATTGGGACGAAGGCATTCCAGTCCCGACGCGTAGCAGGGGTAATCGTCGCGCGACGCGATTTTGTCGAAGAACGCCCCCGGCTGCGAGTGTCCCGTAAGGATCTCGTGCGTTCCATTTAAGTGATTGCGATATTCGTGCGACATCGACCGAACGACCGCGAGCTTATCGGAACGTTCGGCGAGCATCGGCAGGTGTTCGCCGAAAAAGACGCCGGGGATTTTGGTGGCGATCGTTTTGAAGTCGCCGCGGATCGCGTCGGCGGCTTCGGGCTTGGGGTCGAACGTTTCGTGGTGGCTCGGCCCGCCCGTCAAAAAGACGAGGATCATCGACTTGATGCGGGGCTTGAGCGGGGCTTTACCGCCGCTCGTTCCTTTCGCCGACGCTTTGCTCGCGATGAGACCGGGTGTTCCCAATCCGAGAAACGCCGAGAAACCCACTTGGAGGAATTCGCGGCGGACAAGGCCCGTTCGGTGGATATGGGGAACGGTCATCGTCGGCTCCTTTCGGTCGAATGTACGAATTTCATGGGGTGGGATTTCGGCTCGGGCGGGTTACCGGAGAATGTTTAACAACAATCTAATATATCGGACGCGAGCGCCGCGGGCAAGAGCGCGCCCACGCCGATCTGGATGACTCGATTCCGCCCCGATCTCGCCGTCTCAAGTTCCAAATAAAAATATAGAAATACATGCGCATATAGTTGCGGCTCGGAGATCGCGTTCTCCGTGTAAACATAAGGATAAGCGAAATTTTGAAATCGGGCCGAGGGGCTCAGCCCAAAACGGGATTGAGGCCCATGTTTTTGCGCATCTCGGCGCGTTGTTTCTCGTATTGCATCAGCAGTTTACGATCGCGGAAGTGCTGTCGTTCCTTTTTGGCCTGGGCGCGGAGGATCATGCGGCGCATCGGACCGCTCGTCAGCTCGCCTCGTCCTTTGTACCGGGCGCGAATCCGTTTGGCGGGCTTTTCGCCGAACGCCTCAACGATTTCGTCTTCGAGCGAGACAAAAAACTGGCAGTGCCCGGGATCCCCCTGACGCGCGCATCGACCCGCGAGCTGACGGTCGATGCGCCTGCTTTCGTGCCGTTCGGTGCCGATAACATGGAGCCCGCCGCTCTGGGAAACTCCGTCAAACAGCTTGATGTCGGTTCCGCGACCCGCCATGTTCGTCGCGACGGTCACTTTCCCCTGTTGGCCCGCCAACGAAACGATCTGCGCCTCGATCTCGTGATTCTTCGCGTTCAACACCTGATGATCGATCCCCGCCTCGGTTAAAAGCGAACTCAACTTCTCGGATTTTTCGATCGAACGCGTGCCGATCAAAATCGGTACTTGATGTTGATGCAGTTCAATGATGCGGCGCGTGATCGCCTGGAACTTTTCGAGCTCGGTCGAAAAGACGCGATCTTTGATCCAAACGCGTCGGCCCGGCTTGTTGGTGGGAACGCGGAACACGCCGACTTTGTAAATCCGCTTCAGTTCGCGCGCGTCGGACGTCGCGGTTCCGGTCATCCCCGCGAGCTTCTTGTACTTGAGGAAGAAATCTTGAACCGTCACCCGCGCCGCGGTGATCGTCTCGAGCGTGATCTTCAAACGTTCCTTCGCCTGAATCGCCTGATGCAGGCCGTCTTGCCATTGCCTGCCGGGCATCATTCGGCCCGTGAATTCGTCGACGATCACCACCTCGTCGCCGGCGACGACGTAATCGCGATCGCGCAAATACGCGATCTGAGCGCGTAAAGCCCGTTCGACATATTCATATAACCCGTCGACAGTTAAGCTGACGAACGCCGAATGCCCCGCGACGGATTGCGTTTTCCGCCGTCCGGTGAGCGTCAGCTCGGCCTTGCGTTCGGCGGGGTCGTATTTGAAATCCTTGGTTCGAACCAGGGTCGCGGCGAGTTCGTCGGCGCCGTAATACGCCGCCGCCTCCTCCTGGGTGGGTTGATTGTTCGCTCCGATGATTAACGGCGTTCGCGCCTCGTCGATCAAAATACTGTCGGCCTCGTCGACGATCGCGAACCGATGACCGCGCTGAACCGGCGTTTCCCCCTCGGAATGAATCCCTCGACCGAGAAACGCTTGTTCAAATGATTTGCGGTGAGTATCGCCTAGATGCAAGCGCTTGAGCTCGTCGCGGAGGAAATCGAAACCGAATTCCTTGCTCGTTCCGTAGGTGATGTCGCACGCGTATGAAGCTCGGCGAACTCCATCGCTTTGGCCGGTGAGGATTCGGCCGACCGACATGCCCAGCAAGCCGTAAACCGGAGTCATCCATTCGGCGTCGCGATTGGCCAGATAATCATTAACGGTAACGACATGAACGCCCTTGCCCGTCAACGCGTTTAAAAACGCCGGCAATGTGGCGACGAGCGTTTTTCCCTCGCCCGTTTCCATCTCGGCGATCATCCGATTGTGGATCGCCATGCCGCCGACGAGTTGAACGTCGAAATGGCGCTGGCCGATCGTTCGTTTCGCGGCCTCACGCGTGAGCGCGAACGCCTCGACGAGCAAATTGTTGAGATTTTCGCCGAGCTTGGATCGATTGCGGAGCGATCGGCTTCGTCCTCGAAGCGCATCGTCGGTTTCTTTGGTAAGCGTCGGCTCGAGCGCGTTGATCCGTTCGACATCGAGCGCGAACCGGCTGAGCCGCCCCGCGTGCGTCGAAACCGCCAAACTCTGCACCTGATTCATCCAGTTAGGACCGAGTCGATTCGCCATCTTCCCGTTCTCCACCGCGTTTCGGCCGTTTGAGAGTCGCGCCTGGTCGCCGCACCGCGCCTTCAAACAACGGGACGGCGAATCGATCGATTGTCCCGATTGATCGGTCGATTCGGATCAGATCGATGCGATCCGATCGACTTCGCGGCTAGCGTTTCGGCGTTTTGGGATGCACCAGAATGCTTTGCGCCGAGAATTCCACGTAATCGCCGGTTCGAAGCGTCTCCGGGCCGTCGTGCTCGATCCAGTCGCGGAGGATCGCCCATTTCTTTTCGCCCGAGGGCGTTCCCGGTCGCTCGGAACCCGGAGCGTCGCCCCAAAGAACCATGATTTTCCCCGTCAGTTGCACAAACAGTCCGGCGGGATATTGCGCGTGGATGAATTCGACCCTACGCGGCTTGCGACCGCTTCCCAACGGCGGATTTTGGCGATCTTTGAGGAATTTGGCGAGCCGAGCCGCGGCGACGGCGCGCGGGTTCGGCTTGGAGTAATCGTCTCGTTCGGTCCGCTTCGACCAAACAACTCCGGGCGCGGTCGACGACGGAGCTTCGAGCCCGTATATCGGCGGCAAGACGCCGCTCGCTCCCAAATTAAGTTCATCGGTCGGCAGAATCACACCGTTGGAATCAAGATAAACCGGGATGTTTCCCTTAATCGACGCGACCGCGGCGGGCTCGCGATATTTGAGCCGCACGATCACGCGTCTCGGGTATTTCAGCTCGACCCGCTCGACCTCCTCGATCCAGGGAGAATGAAGTTGAAAGTCGCGACGTAAATTTTCGGGGTCGGTGGTGAGAATCGAAGCCGATTTGGGACGTTTCGACGCGGTTCGAACACGTTCGAGCAAACCCTCTTTGCCGAGCTTGATCCAGCCTGGAGGCGCCGGATCGAGCTCGATATCGGCGAACGCGAAGCGATATTCGGATCGGTCGTTCAACGTCGCTTCGAGGGAACGTCGGAGCCTCCCTCCGCCCAAAGAAATCAGCGCCACAACCGCCGTTCCAAGCGTGACGAACGCCGCGACGCGCGCCCACAAAAGCCGGCTCGGCGCCGCTGCGCCGAGCGATTCAGTCGGCTTCGGTTGGGCCGGCTTACGCTTGCGCGACGGCGGTTTTTCGTCGGATTGGCGCGTCGGTTCGCCTTGCGTCCGGTCGCCTTGCGTCCGGTCGCCTTGCGTCGGCTCGCCGCGCGGGGGCGTCCCGTGATTCACCGGCACGAGCGAACCCTGATCGGCGGGCGGGGATGCGTTCGAGAAAGGCTGGGGAACGGGTTCCGTGGGCATCGTTCCCTCGATCTCGCGATCCGCCGCGACCTCGACCGTTCGATCCTGTTCCGGCCCCCTGGACACGCGCTTCCGTTTTGATCCGGTCGAACCGGTCTTTCGCATCATCGAATCAACAGATTCACCAGATTGGTATTTGTACTTCCAATTGATATCCGGTTCGGTTCGTCACTTCGCTCCGAACATGATCGATCAACTGGATCACGTCGGCCGAGGTCGCCCCGGGATGCGCCACGATGAAATTGGGATGACGGTCGGAAACCTCGGCGCCGCCGATCCGCACCCCCTGCATCCCCGCCTGGTCGATCAGGTACGCCGCCGAGATCTCCGGGGTCGGATTTCTAAAAATACACCCACACGATTGATAACCGTAAGGTTGACGTTCTTTTTTAACGATCCAGATTTTCCGCATCCTCCGCACGACCGAGTCGGGATCTTCCTCGTCGAGTTCAAACTCGACCGAGAGGATCACGGGTTCGTCGAGATTCGACGAGCGGTAGGAAAAGCTCAGTTCATCGTGCTCACGCGCCTGGATCTCGGCGGTTGAATCAACGACGACGACGCGCCGCGCCAGCGGACCGATGACGCCCTGGCGCCCTCCCGCGTTGCCTCGCACCGCGCCCCCGACCGTTCCCGGAATGCCCGTGAGGATTTCAAGCCCCGCCAACCCGGCGCGTGCCGCGCGTGAGATCAAAGCCGTCAGCGGAACCGCCGCGCCCGCATCGATACGACGTCCATGGATTTGAACATCCGAAAGCGCAGGGCTTTCCAGATGTATCACCAAACCGTCGACTCCCTCGTCGCGAACGAGCACGTTCGATCCGCCGCCGAGAATTCGGATCGGCATCGATTCTTGTTTGGCCCACCGCACGAGAGCCGGCAGTTGCTCGATCGTTCGAGGACGAGCCAAATACCGCGCCGCGCCTCCCAATCGAAACCACGTGTGAGGAGCAAGCGGCTCGTCGATCCGAACGATAGGCGCCAGTGCGTCGGGAACCTCCATCGATCAACCTCGAATTGGGCGTGTCGCACCGATCGGCGTAATCGCCGCGGAATTGGTGATACTTTCGCCGACCCCGTTCTTTTGAAAATAGCGACTTCGGTGATCGGCGCCGTCGTCAACGAGCCAAGCGCGATCGATCTTCGGCCGACGATCGTCTCGTCGCGTTTCGGTCGTATCCTAGCCGCGTTGATGAAGAGCGTCAAGAAAGACGAACGGTTCGGCAGGATCCGCGAGCGGCTCGATCCGATTCGTTCGCCCGATCGAACGATCAAAATCGAACTTTCGATCAGCCCGTGCAATCCGGAAAGCCACCGATATCAGGTAATCCACTCAATCCAACAGACGACGCAATGAGCGGAATACAACCAGCCGGACAGCCTGGATCGGAATCGGAAAGTCGACTTCGACCCCGATCGTAGACGCCCAGGGTCTCCCCTGAAAGAAGACGCCCAGGATCGCCGAGCGCCGCCGAAAGTAGAAGCTGAGAGTTACCGATGTTGCGGAATGACCGGCAAAGTGCGAGTGAACCTCATTTCAACGGGCGTCATCCTGATCGCGACGGCGCGTTTCCGCACGCGACGAATGGTGACGCGTGTTGATTCGAGCCGGAAACGCCGTGCGAGCGAACGAACATCGACCGCGACCGCATGGCGTCGGCGACGACGGTCGAATCGTGATATTCGGCGTCACTTTGTTGAAATGATTGTTATGTGATATTACTTATATAAATTTACTAGTTTGGATCGCCGTCACGATCGGGTGAGCCGGTTTCGGATTGGAAATCGACCTGAATCCGGTTCGGCCGGTTTCGCAATGATGTTATTGATGTTAATCCGAAATTGGGCCGGCGCACCCGGGCTGATGCGAAGTGAAGGTGACAAAGATCGAGTTTTACACTTTTGGGAACCAAAGTCGAAGAAAATGAATGCGTCGCCCGACGTTTGTCGTTCAGGCGTTCGGCCTGATTTCAGAAAACTTATCTATAATGATACATCGCGATCGATTCGCCGATTTCCAAGGTTTCACTCCGGGCTCCGATCTCTCGGGTCTTTAGCCTGAATTCGGATTTCGTCCGACCCCGTTGCATACCGAAAAGCGGAAACCTCAATATTCGTCTGTTTTGAAGCGCCCGCTCTTGGGACGTTTCAAGGTTTGGGTGTCCGGGTATCATGTCCGCGAGAATTCGGGTGGAATGTCGGCGATTTACTTTCCCGTTGATTGACCTCGATCAATCTCTCCGGGTATCACATACAATCGATTCTTGACCTCCTTTCGAGCCCGAGGACGACCCGATGAATATCGCTAAGTTCATGTTGATCAATGATCAATCCGTAAGGATCGGCATTATTGAAGGTGAAACGATCGCACTGTTGAAATCGACGTTCAAAGGGCGTGAGACGACGATCTCGGACGTTTTGCACGACGGCGATCCCGCGGGATTCGCGACCGATTCGATCGATCGTTCGGCGGCCAAGCTCTCGCTCGCCGAGGTTCGCTTGCTCGCTCCGCTCGACCTGCAAGAGGTGTGGGGCGCGGGAGTTACTTACGAGCGGAGCAAGACGGCGCGGCAAGAGGAATCGGAGCAGGGGGGATCGTTTTACGATCTCGTTTATACCGCCGATCGTCCCGAACTCTTCTTCAAGGCGACTCCGAGCCGAGTCGTCGGTCCAGGAGGGGGTGTGCGAGTTCGTCGCGATACGAAATGGTCGGTCCCCGAGCCCGAATTGACGCTCGTCCTCTCGCCCCGACTCGATCTCGTCGGCTTCACGATTGGTAACGATATGAGCGCGCGAGACATCGAGGGTCGAAACCCGCTTTATCTGCCCCAGGCCAAGGTTTACGCCGAGTGTTGCGGGATCGGCCCGTGGATCACGCTCGCCCAGGGCGCGCGACCGATGGAATCGACGACGATCGACCTGACGATCGAACGCGGCGGCGCCGTCGTCGCCCGCGACGCGACGTCTCTTACCAAAATGCGCAGAAGTTTTAATGAATTGATTGATTGGTTGGGTCGAGACAACGTTTTCCCCGCGGGAGTGCTGTTGATGACGGGGACGGGTATCGTTCCCGCCGATGATTTTTCGCTGGAAGGGGGCGATTTGATCTCGATCGCGATCGACGGGATCGGCGTGTTACGACAAACGGTGGTGCGCGGCGAATGAGAGCGTGAAAGCGACGGAATGGGAAACGCGGTTCGACGCGAGCCGATCGTTTTGCTATGTGAATAAGCCGATCCGATCGTTGCGATCGGACCGGCTTCGATCTCGAAGGTTAATGCTCTGAGAAACGCTTGCGCGTCACTTGGGATCGGCCTTTGGCGCTTCGGCTTCGGGCTTGGCGTCGGCGGGCTTGGGGGCGTCGGCGGGCTTGGGGGCGTCGGCTTCA
>JAKBCQ010000075.1 GCA_021807585.1 Planctomycetota bacterium
CCACGCGTCTGTCGTCCCACGCGTGACCGGATGAAGCGGATTTCCCTCGATTTTCGTCGGCCGGCCTTCATGGCTTTCCACCAGCACGGGAAAACCGCCGCCGGGCCTCGGCAGCGCCGTCGCGTAATAAACCGGCAAACCCGGTATCACCTCCTCGGGCGCCTTCGTATAAGGAAGAATGTGCGCCTCGGGACGCCGACACCCCGCGGTCCCCATCCCCGCAAGGCCCAGCGACGCCGCCATCAACTGGAGAAAACGACGCCGGTCGATTCCGCCCCCCGTTCGAAGCAGCTCTTGATGATGCCCCGGAAGCGTCTTCTCGACGAATTCATGAAACTCGACGGTGTCGGCGAGCTCCTCAAGGCTCCGCCAATACGCCCTCCCCGCGATTCCCACGGACGGAGTCGAATCGGAACTGATGTGTAAATCATTACTCATCGATGACACCCCGAGCATTGTTGAGGAGCGTTGATTCCCGAGTCTGTTTTGATTCGTTTACCGATCGACTCCTGCGTCTCGCCCTTGGGGGGGAGCCAGTCGAGATTCGTCGCCTCGGAAAGCGGTCGAAGCGCCTTCTCGGGCTCGCGATGACAGCTCAGGCACCAGCTCATGCTCAAAGGCTGGTCGTGGCGCACGATCTCCATCTCGTTCACCTTGCCGTGACAGCTCACGCAGCCGACCCCGCGCCGCACGTGAATCGAATGATTAAAGTAAACGTAATCGGGAGTCATATGAACGCGATTCCATGGAATCGGCTCGCCGCTCGCCCAACTTTCGCGCACCTGCGCCAGCAGCGGGCTCGTCCCCTTCACCGCCTGGTGGCAGTTCATGCACGTTTGAGTGGGCGGAACGTTTGATTGGGGCGATTCCTCGACGTGCGAATGGCAATACACACAGGAAAAGCCGAGCTCGCCGGCGTGCAACTTGTGCGAGAACGAGACCGGCTGCGTCGGCTGGTAACCGACCCTCGTGTATTCGGGAACCGCGTAATAATAGAGCCCCACGACGCCGAGGATCGACGCGAGCGGTACACTTAAGAGCACACGCGCGACCCACAGATTCGTGGTCCTGTTAAACGGCGAGGCCACGTCAAACTCCTCCCTTGGCGGCGGTTTTCGCTCTTCGATCACCCGCTCCGCGCGGGGAACGAACGAAGCGCAATTCACCGCACGTTGCGCGGCATGGAAACGGGCTCATCCCGTCGCGTCGGCGTCGTCGTCACGCCCAAGCCGCCCGAATCGATGATTCGAGGCGTTATCTCCATCCGATCCAATCGTTCCCGCTCCACGCGATGCTCCAATTCGCAATGCAAGATTCGCGCCCGAAACAGGATCGATTCGCCGGAACGGCTTCCGAGAAGCATGGAAAGAAGAGTTTGCCACGCGAACGGCGCGATTTCCAGTCCCGACCACCCGAAGTCGATTTTCCAGCATTTGACAATCGCGCGTTTCAATCCTGAGAATCGACTTCGATCGACGCGCCGACCGCGAATAACCAGAAAAGCCGCGGCCGATCGAGCCCGACATCTTGATCAAATGTTCAGAATTTCGCACTCAATCAATCGCGGCGTCGCGATCGAGGACGTCGGAAGATCACGTCGCGCGCGTTCCAAAGGGCCACGCGATCGATGCGCTCGCAGAGGTTTCAGCGCCCAGCGGCGACGATCAACCTTGGCCAATGCGACGATTGACCGGCTCGTTTTGATTCAATCCGTTTCGATTTCTGCAGTCCGTAAATATCGGTTCACCGTGTTATTCTTTGATTATTTCGGGAACGATCGCTCACTCAAAGCGACTCTCCAATTTGAAGATACACATTCAGATCACACTGAATATGCGGAATTCTTTCCGGATCGCCTCGCACCTTCGTCTCGGAATCGCACCGATGATACACCCGGTCGTCCCGCCCCTTTTCCCCACGATCCGATCAGTTCAACGACGACATTTTCCTTGATAAATGTCAAGTCCTTCGATAATAATCAATCAATATATCTCTTAACTGAAGCCCCGACGATTCGAGCGAAAATCGCAATAATCGCGTGAATCGCGGATCGGGATCGAGAAGGCTCACCACTTGATAACGTCCGCCCCTCACGATTTCGAGAAGATATGTGTCATCAGAAGAGATATTTTTTGTCGGGAGGCCGGTTTTCGAGTCCATGTGCGAATCGTGGAGTTCATCAAGCATCTTGGTCAGCTTTTTCCAATCGCTCTCGTCGAGTCGAACCTTCGAATCGATCGCGATTCGACCGGGCGAATGAAAGCTCCCATCAACCACCACAACGCGCAGATCGGCGCCCGAGACGCGTTTTTCAATCCGAACACAAATCGGTTGGTTATATTCCGATATAATTAATATACGGATCGTAGCCGAATCGACCGAGCCGCGAGCGACTTCGAAAAGCGGTCTCTCTCGCATCGCTTGCAGAATCTTGGTGTACATAACGACTCGATCGTTCGTAAGCCCGGCGCCTTCGTCGACCGATGACGACGGAAAATAGCGGATCTCCGGCCTCGGCGTCGTCTCGATGCGCATGATCGTCGGAACGAGTCCGAGACATAATGAGACGACGGCGATCGTAAAAGCGATCGACGCGAACACAACCCTGTCGGATCGATATGCCAATGTAACATTCTGTTTGAATCGCCGATTCGATCGTCTCAAAACAACCGCGATGAAGCCGCCGCACGTCGCAACCGCGATGACGGCCAAGAGAGCGACGACGCCGAACGTGGATCTCGTAATCCGATCGATTTCGAAGGGATCGTTCGTCGCTTTTCTAAGAATAGGAACAAGTTCCAGTAAGATGTTTGTACCAATCAGTTTAGGATCGGCATTGTGGGCGAGCTCCGCTCCGGGTTTCTTAACCGCTTCGCCGTGTAACCCCAAGAGTGAGATGAAGGTGAACCAGCCGAAGCTCGCGAAGCCGAACCAGAAATCGCGATCGACGTTCGAATGCCATATGGCCGCGATCGTCGCGAGCATAAGCGAGACGGCCGTCATGCTGTAGAATGCGCGATACCAAAACTCGGAAGCGGTTCGCAATGCGACGACCGCGACCGATCCGAAGACGATTGCGACCATCGGACCCGCCGGCATGATTCTCCCACGCGTCATCGCCATTCTCCTTCGCCTCGGTGGCCGATCATGAGTCGACTGAAACGATTCATTTCCAATCTGGGATTTAATTGATTTCGGATCGGGACGATCGCGGATCGAATAATCTCAATAAGTTCCAATTCCAGTTAATTCAACGATGTACTTATAAAGTAATTTGAAATGTTCGTCGTCGGTTTCGAACCGATACACGGCGTGATATTTCCGATCCTTAACCCCCTCGATCAATATGGGAGGGCCGAATTTCCTCGAATATCGTCTCGTGAACGATTTGTTCCAATAATCCGCCTTGATCGATCGCCTGAGCAGCTCATCCCACTGAGGTACGGTCAGCGTCAGATTCTTCTCGATGGCGATACCCTCGTTTTCGTCGTCGAGAACGACCGCTCGCAGCTTTGCTCCAGACTCGGTTTTCTCGATTCTCACGCATAAGGAATGAGAACTCTGTTCCTGGAGAAAACGAAACATTATGAAATCGCGATCGGTTTGATCAAGATCGCCGATCGGCCGCTCACGCGACGCGACGAGCCGTTTGGTGAAATCTTCGATTTCATACCCCGTCAATCCCACGCTCTCGTCGATCATACCGGCGGGGATGAATCGGAGTCGCGCCGAATCGGAATATCTCCTCAACTCCGATCGAGCGATCGATCCGCCGATCATCGCCGATATAATCATAATAATCGCAATATGTGAAAACCATAATTTCTTGGATATCGGTTGATATCGATCGTTCGCCTCGCGTCGACCGCGCGTCGCGACGACGACGATCGAACCGCCGCATGTAGAGAGTACGATCGTCATGAGCGAGTGGAGGACGCCGAGCGTTTTCTCGGTGATCGGATTGATCTCATTAAGCAGATTCGTCGGTTTTCGGACGATCGGCAAAATGTCAATAAGTACATAGGAAACGAGCCAACTAGGATTTAAGCGAGTTCGTGGCGATACCCAAAACCCATTGAACGTTCCGATCGACCCGTCGAATCCGAGTACGAACGCGCTCCAACCGAATACGGAGAACCCCAACCAGAACGCGCTCTCCCAACCCTCGCGAAACCTGGCCGCGACGACTGAGATCAGCAAAATCGTCGCCAAGATCGTTCGCAGCACGTTTTCCCACGTATTGGAAGCGGTCCGGATCGCCACGTAAGCGATCGCGATGAACGCACACGAGATAATCGCGATCGCAATGATCGTTCCCGGGGTCGTCGCTCGTGTCGGTTTCATGTCTTCTCCCGCGGTCGAACGGCGTCTCGATTCCGATCATCGACTCCGACTCGAGCGATATGATCCATCCAATCGCACGGAAAAGATCGAGACGACGACATAGAATTGATCAGGACAACTTCTTATTCCGGCGATGATCGGTCGGTATCGAACATTTCGGAACTGGGAATCTTAACGCCGGAAAGGTCGATCATGTAACTCGCGAGAATTCGAGTCTTCGGATCGGGGTTCAAGAAATTGACGCGATATCTCCCTTTCTGGTAGCCCTCGACAATCAGATCGATGTTTCTGAATTCTCCTTGATCCGATTTGTTTACGAAAGATTCGATCTCGGCTTCGTCCGATTTCCAGAAGTCGCCCTCGGTAGCGAGCTCGATCAATCGCCGCCAACGTTTTTCATCGATCTGGAATCTCCGTTCGATCGCGATTCGTCCTGGAGCCACATCCGCGACTCGATCGAGAACGACCACATGAAGCTCGACGAACTCTCCTTGCTTTTCAATCCGCACGCAGACGGGACATGTATATTGACCCTTCCAAATCAGTCGAAATAACGATGAATCGTGATCTTTCGGCGGCCGATTCCAGAGCGGCTTTTCGTTCATTTGGACGAGCAAACGTGCGACCAGATCATATTCTTCATCTAATTTATCTTGATAGGACTCATAAAGGTTATTTTTAATACGTTTGGTCGTTTCGGCGGGAAAAATCGGCGGGGGAGGCGGATTGAAGTAGCCGAGCGCCGCGATCCGAGGAGATGCTCCGAGTCCGATAAGAATCAACGTCACGACGATCGCGTTGGTCGCCCGGTATCGACTCGGATTCGATTTCGCGACTCGGTTACGGCGGCGACGCGTGCGGAGCAGGACCGCGAGCAAACCGCCGCTCATCGCGATCGTCAGCGTGACGAGAAGATCGGCGACGCCGATCGTATTCTCGGTGATATGTTCGATTTTATCGATTTCATAGGTCGATTTTCTTATGAGGGGAACGAGTCGACAGATCAGATTCGACGTGATGAGATTGGAGTTCATGCGAGCTTGAGGGTCTTCGAAGTTTCGATTGTAATCGTTATTGACGCTGGACAACACGAAATATCCCCAGCCGAACACGGCGAAGCCGAACCAGAACGCGCCTTTGTTCCCCCGCCTATACCTGGCGGCGACGATCGCGAACAGCAACAGCGACGTGACCGCGCTGTAGGTCATTTTCAAGTAGAGATCGGACGCGGTCCGCAACGCGGTGATCGCGACGGCGCTAATCGCCACCGCGATCATTAAACCCGGAATCGTCGTTCGCAACGATTTCATAATGCGTCTCCGAAGCCGATCCTTCGACGTTCGCCCCGCGATCTCTCACAATGATAACATGATTCTCGATGCGGGTCCCGAGCCGCGAGATCTCCGCTCGACGAGACTGGTCCTTGCGTCGCCGATCGCTCCGCGGATATGATCGTTATTCTTATTTGGCTGGTGAGAATGCTCGGAGACGAGCGTTTTTTTCGTACAATTGAGGTTCTCGATCATGTTCGCCTTGCCAGTCTTGCTCGCGGCGCTCGCAGGGGATCCGGCGCCTCCCACGGTCGACGCCGCCAAGCCCGGCGACGAAAAAGCGATCAAAAGCCGCTTCAAACCCGATTTTTTCAACACGCTCGTCAATCCCCAATGCTCGCATTGCGTCGACGAGGCGAAGCTTAAAGGGGACGAGATCCGTCAAGATGATCGCGTGCTCGCATGGATACGCGGCAAATATGAAGGAGGAGCGATTCCTTATCGCTGGTTCCTCGTCCCGTATCGCGTGATCAGCGATTCCTACGGCGTGTTCGTTTACGACGCCGACGCGGGTTTCACACGGGGCTGGCCCGCGTCTTACGATTATCGGTTTCACGGCTGGCGCAACGGCGTGATGGTGATGCGTCATAAAGACGGGACGATTTTTGATTGCCTCACGGGCCTGGCGATCGACGGCCCCCGAAAGGGCGAACGGCTCGAGCCGTTGCCCACGCTTGAAACCGATTGGGGGCATTGGCTCAAAATTCAACCCGCGACGGTTGCTTATCGGATGTTCCCCAAGTATCAACCGTCGCCCCTTCCTACCGAAGTGACTTCCGAATCCAAGCAAACGCGACCCGCTCCCGACCCTCGCCTCAAAGATGAGGAACGCGTTTTCGGGCTGTCGATCGGCGGTAAAAGCCTGGCTTGGCCGTTGCGTCAATTCGGCGCCGGTCCCGAGCTCAAAAGCGTTAAAATTGGTGAACAGAAAGCGCTGATCTTTTGGAATGGCGCCACACGGACCGCCGCGGCGTTCGCCCCGGACACCGAAGGGGATCATCCCGAAAAAGTGACGATCAAGCTCGATTCGTCACATCCCGAGGCGCCTTGGGTCGACGAAGAAACGGGATCGAGGTGGACGATCGCGGGACGCGCGATTTCGGGCTCTCGGAAGGGCCAGACGCTCCGCTGGCTGCCGGGAGTGATGGTGAAATGGTACGCGTGGGCCGCCGAATACCCCGATACCGGAATCGCCGGAGATAAGATTTGATGTCTTGAAGCAAGCCTCGATCGACCACGAAGCGGCACGCATCATTCGCGTTCGATCTCACGGTCGAACGATCCCGTCGGGCTAACCTCACCGCCCGCTCGATCGAGTCGCGCTCTCCTTCCGCCCCTCAACGAATTATTTCTTGAGGTTTGCGACGATTATGTCGATCTGAATGAGGTCGATCGCTCGGCGAGCGAATTCCCAATCCGAAACGTGAATTCACGTTCCAAGGGAGCACGACACGTCGATTTTCGGGTTCTTCACGTTCACCGAGAATGACGAATCGTGACGATTCGGGAAATTCCTCACAGTCAAGCGGGTTTACGAACGATAACAGGAATACCATGCCGGTATCGGCAAGACGACCGGCGCGTCGAGCCATGAGAGGTCGACTCGGCCCCTAAGCGCACTTCGTTGGGGGGAGTGTCCCAGGTCCATGGCACAAGTTCCAAGGAGGGAACCGACTATGACCCGTTCCACGCGGCTTTGGGGCCTGATTAGCCCGCGTTGGGTTCGCGGTTTGCTGATGGGCGCTCTGGTGGCCATGATTTCGACAAGCTCCACCGGTTGTGGAATTTCTTATGTATTCCGCAATATCGCTCCGTTCCATCCGACGGGGTGGTCGTTCCCATGGCCGATCCTACCGTCGCAACAACAACGCCTTGAAGAAGATATGCAGCGCGAGGAGCGCGATCGCGTGCCGATCCTCGACCCCGTGCCGGGCGAGTTCGCTCCGCAACCGTGCCTTGATCCCCCCAGCGAGGAAGAAGTTTGGGCCAAAGTCCCCCACTTCCGTCCGGGCTGGCCGGGACTGTACGAAGTTCAACGTAACGACGTGAAGATTTTGATCGAAAAGATCGGCGAGAAGGTCGACCCCTGCAAAATCATCCCCCTCGCAGGACCTTGCCAGTTGATCCATTGCCACTATAAGTGCACGGTCTTCTTCCTCGAAGCCTATTGGTCGGATTACCCGATTCCGTTTAATCATCGCAAGGATCGGATCGAGGTCGTGTACCTCGATAAAGATTACCTCCGACGCTGCGGCGGCCCCGCCAAAGCCACGATCCAGTAATCGCTCAACAATCGTTCGTCTACCCACGGGTTCCGCGCCGAGACGTAAGTCTTGGTTCGCGGAACCCGTTTCCACGCGCCTCCACGTCGCTTCCACGCGCCTCCACGCGCCTCCACGGCACACGAAACCGCTGAGACCACATATCATTATCCGTGAATCACAAGATATTCTTTTGTAAACAATTATTCAA
>JAKBCQ010000076.1 GCA_021807585.1 Planctomycetota bacterium
CAATTCCTTGAATAAGATGAGCCGTGTTTTGATTCATGGGCGGCGTTTCGATTCATCGACCCGCCATTCGGATCGCATGCGAAGCTCGAAAGCGTGATCGCCGCGTCCCGCTTTGTGAACACGTATTCGAGCGATCGTTTATAGAGTATGAACATGTTAATCGTCGATTTTCGGTCGCGCCGAGTGCCATGACGAAGCGGTTTGAAAGGCGATCGCGGCCGCGAGCAGGCGATTTTCGGAGTAGGCTCGACCGTCCATTTGAATCGCGGTCGGCAGGCCGTCTTTTGAGAGTCCCGTCGGGATCACGATCGCGGGCGTACCGCAAACGTTCCCAGGACCGCCGAGCGATCGCGCGTGTCCTCGGCCGTCGAACGATCCCTCCGCGGTCGGCGCCGTGTCCCCGGTTGGAACCGTTAAAACCGCGTCGAAAGGCTCGAAGAAACGGTCGAGCTCGCGACCCAACTTCACTCGAATCCGCTGGGCTCTGAGGTAATCGGTCGCGAGCGTCGCGTGATCCGCGAATCCGCCGATCCGATCCTCGGGAGCGGTTAACTGAGAAACAACCCCTGATTCCACCATCTCTTCATATACGCTCGCCGACTCGGCGCTGAGAATCGTTGAAGCGACCTGTGCGAACGGGAGCGCGGGGGAATCGACTTCGTCAACGGATCCAAGAGTTTTTAATGTTTTGATCGCCGCTTCGAAATTCGCTTTGACGTCGGAGTGCGCGTTCGTCACGCCGTTTTTGAGGATCGCGAATCTGAAGGGGCGATCGAGCCGATCCGCTGGAGGATACGCGTACGGTCGCGATGAAGTCGAAGCGTCGTCGGCGTCTTCTCCCGCGATCGCATCAAGAATCAGCCCGCAGTCGTGCGCCGATCGCGCCATCGGCCCGATTTTATCGAGCGTCCACGAGAGCGCCATCGCTCCCGACCGCGACACGCGTCCGTATGTGGGCCGAAGCCCCGAAACGCCGCAATAGCTGCTGGGAGTGGTGATGCTGCCCCACGTTTCGGTGCCGATCGCGAACGGAACGAGACCCGCGGCGACCGCCGCGCCCGACCCCGACGAGCTTCCTCCGCTCCATTGCGAAGTCTTCCACGGATTGCGACAAGGGCCCGTTAAACACGCGTTCGCTTGATGATATCCCATACCCCCGGCGAGCTCGATCATCGCGAGCTTGGCGACAAGAATCGCCCCCGCTTCGCGAAGCTTGCGGATCACGGTCGCGTCGTGATCGATCACGCGATCCTGATACGGAGCGCATCCCCACGTCGTTGGAATCCCCTTCGTCGCCAGCAGGTCCTTCGCGCCGTAAGGAATTCCGTGGAGCGGCCCGCGATCCTTCCCCGCCTTGATTTCTCGATCGGCTCGCTCGGCTTGGGTAAAAGCAAGTTCACGCGTGATCGTCACCACACAGTTGTATTTCGATCCGTATTTCTCAAGTCGAGCCAAAAAGAATCGCGTCAGTTCGACCGCCGTGATCTCCCCCGAGCGGAGCGCTCCTCCGAGCGCCGCGATCGTCGAAAATGCGATGTCGTCGTCGATCTTCATCGATTTCGTCCTCTAGAATTTTGATTATTGATGAATCATAATATCAATTGATTGAAGCGCGATACGGTACGAAGACCGGATGCGGGCCGTCGCCGTTATCGAGCGGGAATCGACGCAGCTCGCGGGCGCGGCGGACGATCGCTTCGACCTCGCGTCGCACGTCTTTGCGCGCCTTGTCGTCGAGCCGATCGCCGAATCGCGCCAAGACGAGATTCATTCGCGCCTCGACCTCGCTCGCAATCGGATCGGCGTTCTTCGAATCGGGCTCCGCGGGCCTGGGCGCGGGTTTCTCGCGATCGGTCGGTTTCGTCGCGGGTTTCTCGCCGCCGTCGCTCTTGATCGATGCGGCTTTGGGATCGTCTCCGCGCGCCCGACCGACGAGCGCCGCGACCGCCGAACCGGCGCAGGCGAAAGCACGCACAAACGCTCGCCGATGAAAACGTTCATAAGATATCATTGAAACCTCGTATAAGTATTTTATAAGAGAACTGAAATCAGTATTCGATTGTCTTCGAACCCGATCGGCCCCGAAACGCGAGATACGCGGGAAACCCGAGCGCCGTGATCGCAAGCCCCGAGAACGCCTCGACGGGGTTCTTGCGCAGCATGCTGATCATCAAGATCGCCGACGCCGCAAGATAAAGCGCCGGAGTGACGGGATATCCCCACGCTTTGCAGGGGCGATCGAGTTCGGGGCGCCGAACCCGTAAGACGAACACCGCCGAGACGCACAACGCGTAAAAAATCGTCGCGCCGAAGATTACATATCCATACATAAGATCATACAAAGGCATTTTGTGAGCCGCGGTCCAGAACGCGATCAGGGGAGGGGGGAGTCCCGCTTTCGGCGGGTCGACGACGATCAGCAATGTGGATGCGATCGTCAGCGCCGAGGCCCAGCTCGCCTGCGCCGTGATCGCGGTCGCGGGGGTGCCGAATCGGCGGTGAATCCGCGCCAACCGCGCCGGGAAGATTCCGTCGCGCGCCATCGCGAAATACGTGCGAGGTCCGCAAAGCGCGTTGCCGTTAAGCGAGATGAACGTCGACGCGCTGACGACGAAAGCGATCGCGATCGACCCCGCTCGTCCCAACAACATATTGCAATAATCGAACGCGACCGGGGGCCGCTCGGCGGCTCCCGAACTCCTGTCCGCCGCGATCCGATCGAGCGGCAAAACCAGATGATAAACAAGCGTCATTCCGAGATAGATCACGATCAAAACAAACATGCCGCCGATCAACGCCCTCGGGATGTTCCGTTCGGGCGCCTCGATCTCCTCGGCGAGCGGAGTGAGGTTCACCCAACCGTCGTACGCCCAAAGAACCGCAACCATCGCCGCCATCATCCCTTCAAATGAAGTCATATTGAAGCGATCGGGAACGAGTGGAGTCCAGAGCGCGAAATCGGCTTTGCCGAGCGCGAAGGGAAGCGCGATCATCGTCGCGAGCGCCCCCAGTTTGATCCCCGTTCCAATCACCTGGACGTTACCCGCCGGCTTGGTTCCGCGCACATTGATCGTCGCCAGAATCGCAATCGCCGAAACCGCCAAAATCGCCTGCCAGATCTCGATGCGAACCCCCGCGGGAGCGGCGACGAGCCTGCTGAAATAACGAGCGAAAGCCGCGGCGAGCGCCGCCATCGATCCCGATCGGACGACCAGGAATTCGGTCCAGCCGAATAAAAACGCCGTCGTCGGGCCGTACGCTGCGCGAAGGTAAACGTAAGGCCCCCCCGCACGCGGCAACATCGCCCCCAACTCCGCGAGCGAAAGCGCACCCGCCAGGCTAAAAACCCCGCCGATCAGCCAAACGAGCGCAATCCCGCCGATCGAAGGCGCGTTGATCGCCACCGTCGACGGGACGAGAAAAATGCCCGACCCGATCACCGAACCGACGATCACGCAGATCGCCGTCCAGGGTCCCAACACCCGCGCCAATTTTGCGCCGTCTTTATGTTCAAGATCGCTCATGCCTAAATATCATTCATATCATGAGATTCTTATAAAATTTGGTTTCAAGATTTTCGCGGGAGAGACGGAAATCGACGGTTCAATATCAATCGGATCTTTTGGTTCGGATCGCGCTCCTGTTGATTAAAACATGTAATTGCTAATATTATGATAACCTATCGAGCGGCGCGCCGGTCTCGCGACGCCCCCGTTCGCCCCGGGCGATCGACCGCCGCGGGGGCGAGCCGCGCGGCGCCCTCCGGAGCGACTCGAGCCGCTCCCGAGGCGGCCGCCGCGGGTTCCACGATCCCCCGCGCCGTTCGCAACGCGGTCGTCGCGGCCTTGATCCGTTCGACGAGCGCCGGGGTTTGTTCGGCGAGCAACTTGGCGTCCCCTTCGGTGATCGCCTGCCTCACAGCGGGAAGCGGCCAGCTCGCGTATCCTGTCGTCAGCCCCGGAGCGAAAATCGCGTGGCGAAACCAGGGGCGACCGGGGAGCCCTTTCGGCAATAAAAACGAACGTTCCACACGTAAGAGAGCGTTGTTGAATCGGGCGAGCGTCGCGGGATCGAAATCGTCGCGCGCCGCGACCGTCGCCGAAGCCGCGTCGAGAGCCGCAGCGGCGACCTGAAACTCTTGGATCGCGGCGATCAGCTCGGCAAGCCCCGTGAAGACGAGCGGTCGCTTTGATGCGTCGGCGTCGGCCCGGTTCCCCCGCGCCTTCCGCGCGACGATTCGTCGCAAATCGTCGACATATTCACGCATCGCATAACCGTAAGGGGTAAACGTCAGCGGGGCGACTTCGGCCGCCGCGGCGCGCATCGCCACAACCGCGTAAAGCCGCGCCGCGGTCGCGTGGGTGATGAACTCGGGATCGCCGAATTTTTCCATCCAATAAAAATTATCATATATAGAATGATATACGCCGTATCGTCCCGAGAAGCCGACGTCGAGCGACGGAATCCCCAAATGATCGAGAAACGCCGTGTAATCCGACCCCGACCCGAGCGCGCCCATCTGCAAATGCGACGAGAAGGGATCGGTCGCGGTCGCTCCCGCGGCCGATTTGGCGATCGCGTCGTCGTTCCACAAGCGGTCGTCAAGATCGATCGGCGCCGCGCTCGCCCAGGCCGATCGGCGACGCTCCACCCATCCGTCGCGGAGCGTCTTGTTCGATCTCGGGTCGTGAATCGCCCCCATCGCGTCGAGCATCAGATCGCGCAGCGACGGAACGCCGCCGGCGTCGACCTCGGGTCCGCCGACCGCCGAATCAACGTTGAGGAGCATCAGCGCTTTTTGATCGATATCGGACGCGTGCTCCTCGACCCATTCGGTCGATCCCACGAGCCCGTATTCCTCGGCGTCCCAGCTCGCATAGACGAGCGTCCTGCGCGGCTTCCAGCCCGCCTTCACCGCGGCGCCGATCGCACGGCACGTCTCCAAAGTCGCCGCGGTCCCGCTTCCCGGATCGACCGCTCCGTAAACCCACGCGTCGCGGTGATTGCCGATCATCACCCACCGATCGGGCTCGACCGATCCCGCGATCGTCGCGACCACATTCCAGATTGTGCGAATTTGATAATGCATTTGAACGTTCAAATGTACCTCGACGGGCCCGGGGCCGATGTGATAAGCGAGCGGCAATCCTCCTTGCCAACCCGCGGGGACGTTCGCCCCCCCGAGCGTCTCAAGAATCGGCCTCGCCGATGCATAACTCAGCGGAAGCGAAGGAATCGTCGCGAAATATTGGTCGCGCTTGAGCCCGCTCGTTTGTTCCCATTCGGCGATTAATTTGAGGTGATCTTCGTTTGGCTTCTTGGGAACGACGAGAAAGCCGTTATAAATATCGATCGGCAGCCGTTTCGCCCCTTTGATCGAGGGAGTTCCGGGAGTCGAAGGATCCCCCGGGCCTAGCGAGAGGAACTGAACGCTGCCGCGCTGGATCGCCGATTCGGGACGGTAAGGGCCGTTCGGATAAACGTCCCCTTTGGCGTAGCCGTCGTCGGCGGGATCGGAATAAATGAGAACGCCGATCGCGCCTCGCCGCTGCGCGTTCAGCACCTTGAGACCGCGGAAAAGCTCTCCGTATCGAACGAGAACGATTTTATCTTTGACGTCGATTCCTTGTTTTCCGAGCGCGTCGAAATCCTCGGGACGGCCGTAATTGGCGTAGACGACTTGCCCCGTGACGTCTCCCGAAACGCCGTAGCCGTGGAACGCCGGGAAAGCCCTCGGGCTCGATGAATCCTTATCGGGGACGAACGCATCCTCGATCACGCTCAACGATTTTTTGACGGGACGTTCGATTTCGAGTTGAACCGAAACCGGGTAATTGAGCAAAACTTCATATTCTGATATCGTGGAATTCCAACCCCAGCTTTTGAGCAAATCATTAACATAAAGCGCGGTTTTATGATCGGCTTCGGTCCCCGCGACGTGGGGCTCTTCGGTCAGCGTGCGGAGCCACGCCTTGGCTTTCTCGGGGGTCGGAGTCGCGAGCGCCTCGGCCTCGGCCTTGAGCTGCGCGGCACGCGATTTGGGGGCGAATCCGAGCGGGCTCGCGGGCTCGTGCTCGCCGCCGAAAGCCGTCGTCGTGAACAAAAAAGCGACGATCGTGGCGTTCCAACATCTGACGACGCTCGGCGGCATCGCTCGTCTCCTCTTCCAAAACAAACGCTTGACAGAACGATCAGCGCGGACGACACTCAAGTGAGGTCCGCATACGGGTCGGTAGCAGAATAATTCAATCGACGGCGCGTCGCCAGAACGTGCTCATGGTTTTCGATCGAATCGTTTCCGGCGACTTCCGCACGACGCTCCGAATAAAGCTCGCATACCGACACGAAACGTTCCGTGCTCGTTCTCGGAACGTGTCATTGCGACCGATCCGATCGCGACGGTTTACAAGACCGCCGCGCTCGGCGGGAGCTCATTGGTTCAAAACCTGTTCATTTCACGAGACGACGACGAAAGGCCGCGGACGGAGCCGATTTCTCGCCTTTCAAACGAATTCACACGCTTCTCAGAGGACTTCCAAAATGGGTTTGGCGTGCACGATCGGCGGAGCCAAGGCGACCTTCGAGGAGAAGCTCGCGAATCACGTGGCGGGAGCGCTCGATCAAGCGTTCGGCGCCGAAGGAGATTGGGAGGGGGTCGCGCCGCGTCACTTCGGGGAATTGGGCGATCTCGGCTGGTTGGAACTGAAACGCAAGGCCGCCGAAAGCCTGGGGGAAGAGGCGATCCCGAACCTGCTGGCGCTCGGCGACGACGGTCGTGGAGTTTACCTCCCGGCGCACGTTCAAGCGGTGTCGCTGCCGCTTCCATCGGGGCTCCCGCTCCGGTGCGCCAGCCTCCCCGGGCTTCGAAGCGAACTCGCACAACTCGCCGACGATTGGGAACTGCCGCTCGACGACGACGCCTTGCTCGAAATCCTGGCGATTCGCCAGGACCCCGACGACGGCTGGGTCGCCGATCCCCCAGAGATCCTCACGTTCGCTCGGCTCGCCCTTGCAGCCAACGAGGCCGTTCGACGCGATTGCCCCCTCTGGCTCGTCGGCGCCGTTCAGGCCGAACAAGGCGAATAATGCTCAAATCTTCGCCCGCTCGTCGATTGTCGAATCAAACGCCGACGATCGACGAGTAAAATTCTTTTTAATATTTGCACTCACAAGCGAATATGACCGTCCCCCTCGACGATCCATTTCGTCGTCGTCAGTTCGCGCAGTCCGCAAGGGCCGCGCGCGTGGTATTTATCGGTGCTGATCCCGATCTCGGCGCCCATCCCCAGCTCGCCGCCGTCGTTGAACCGCGTACTCGCGTTCACCACGACAGCGGCGCTATCGACCTGAGCGGCGAACCTTCGCGCCGCCGCGAAATCGCTCGTCAAAATCGCATCTGTATGTTTTGAGCCGTGACGGTCGATGTGCGCGATCGCTTCGTCGATCGATTCGACGACCCGAACCGCGAGGATCTTATCAAGATATTCGGTATCCCAATCCGAAGCGATCGCGGCTTTCATCGACGGAACCAGCGCCCGGCTTGGCTCGTCTCCGCGCAATTCGACGCCCCGATCGGCGAGCGCACGCGCAGCGATCGGCAAAAACCGCGCGGCGATCGCGCGATGCACGAGCAGCGTCTCGGCGGCGTTGCACACCCCGGGACGGTCGGCCTTGGCGTTCACGGTCACACGCACCGCCATGTCGATCTCAACCTCTCGGTCCACATAAACATGACAATTCCCCTGAAAATGCTTCAGCACGGGCATTCGCGCCTCGGCCACGACGCGTCGGATCAAACTCTCACCGCCGCGCGGAATCGCCAGATCGATCAGATCCCCCCGCGCCAACAAATGCCCCACCGCCGCGCGATCGGCGGTCGGCACAAGCAAAACCGAATCCTCCGGCAATCCGCTCGGCTCAAATTGAGCTTTCAAAATGTTCATAAGAGCGCAATTGGATTCGATCGCCTCTTTGCCGCCGCGGAGGATCGCTCCGTTACCGCTTTTCAGGCAGATCGCCGCGGCGTCGACGGTGACGTTCGGCCTTGATTCATAAATGATGAACACGACTCCAATCGGTACACGGATTTG
>JAKBCQ010000077.1 GCA_021807585.1 Planctomycetota bacterium
TTCAACGATGATGATCGCGAGCGTCGCCAACGATACAAACGAACAATCGATCGAATCGCACGAGCGTTCAGCCCGAGTCGTCGGAATTCCGTCACATCGATTTGGAATAACATAGATATGATATTGCTTTTTTTTATTGATTTTATTGGTTTGCGAGATCCCCCGATGCGAGCGTTCGTCGTCGAGCGGGTCGTGAATGAGTTAGACGTGCGAGCGACCGATTGGCGTCGGGAGGAAAATCACGTATGATTGAAGCGAGCTAGTGCAATCGACCCCGCCCTCAATCCCACCCGCCGACACGACGAGAGCGCCGAACATGATGGTAAAAGTCCTCCCCGCCGCCGTGTTTCTCTCGTTTCTTTCGACGCTTTCGGCTGCCGCTCCCGCGCCGATCGCGGTGAAAACTCCCGATCGCAAAACTCCCGTCAGCTACGCCAAGGAGATTGTCGATATCCTCGACGCCAAATGTGCAGGATGTCACGGCGCGGCGCTCGCGGAAAATCGGCTCAATATGGAATCGGTCGCGGGCATTCTTAAAGGGGGCAAAAAAGGGGCGGCGATCGTTCCCGGGAAGTCTGACCAGAGTCTGATGTTTCAGATGGCGGCGCATCGTGTCGAGCCCGCGATGCCTCCCGTTGAGAAGAAGCAGTTTCCGCCGTTAACGCCCGAAGAGCTGGGATTGCTTAAGGTTTGGATCGACGCGGGGGCGAAGGACGATTCGGCCGAGGTCGAGGCGAACGAGACGCCGATTGAATTGGGAGCGATACCTCCCGGAGTTCAGCCCGTCGAGGCGATCGATCTCACCTATGACGGCCGTCGTGTCGCCTTCGGGCGAGCGAACGTCGTTGAGGTCGCCGACGTCGATTCGGGCCTCGAGATCATCACGCTCGGCGGGCATCGCGATCTTGTCCAGTCGATCCGCTTCAGCCCCGACGGCAAAACATTGGCCGCGGGAGGGTATCGCGAGGTGATCCTTTGGAGGGCGCCGACGGGGGGCGAGATGAAAAGCCTCGAAGGGCACGGCGATCAGGTGAAGGCGATCGCGGCGTCTCACGATGGGAAAACGCTCATATCGGGATCTCTTGACGGATCGATCCGGATTTGGGACGCGAGCGCGGGGAAGGAGACTCGGAAGATCGATCATCCCGGAGGACAGGTGCTTGCGGTCGCGCTATCGCGCGACGGGAAATCGATCGCGTCGGCGGCGCGGGACGGTTCGATCGCGATCTGGAACGCCGCCGACGGCGCACGGGTTCGCTTATTCAAGGGGCATACGTCAGCGGTGAACGCGATCGTGTTCTCCCCCGACGGCAAGCGGGTCGCCTCGGCGTCGGACGACGGTACGTGCCGGATTCAGCCGATCGATCAAGACCCGCAAAAATCGCTCGATCCGTTTATCCTTTCGGGGCATCAAGGCGCGGTCCGCGGAATCGCGGAGTCTCCCGACGGTCGTTTGTTGATATCTGCAGGTGAAGACAAAACGATTCGTTTCTGGAACGCGATCGACGGCAAGTCGACGGGGGTGATCGAAGCGCACGCTGCGTCGGTTACGGCGGTCGCGTTCGCCCCCGACGGGGAGTCGTTCGCGACGGCTTCGGCGGACAAAACGGTTCGGCTATATCGGACGGCGGATCGCTCGCCGCTTCGAGCGTTCGCGGGTCGAAACGCTCCGCTCACGAGCGTCTCCTTCAGTTCCACGGGGCGCGAGATCGCGGTTTCGGCCGCGGACGGCGGCGTGAAAGTGTGGAGCGTCGCCGACGGTCGCGGGGTGATCGCGTTCGGGCATATGAACCCGAAAGCGAACGGACCGACCCCTCCGATCAACGCGTCGGTATATCTTGGCGAGCGAACGTTCGCGACCGCGTCGGCCGATAAGACGATCAAAACATGGAATTATGAAGGAACATGGAGTGAGATCGGCAGGCTCGGCCCGCACGTTTTTCGCGTCTCGGCGATCGATTTCAATCGCGACGGGTCGTTGATCGCGACGGGAGGGGGCGAACCCTCGCGGACGGGGGAGATCAAGATCTGGAATTTACCGAAGCGAACGCTCGTCCGCTCGCTCGATTCGATTCATTCGGACACGATCTACGGACTCCGTTTCAGCCCCGACGGCAAGCTCCTCGCCTCGGCGGCGGCCGATAAATTCCTCAAGGTGACGAACGTCGCCGACGGGAAGACGATGAAAACCTTCGAGGGGCATACCGGGCATGTCCTAGGAGTCGATTGGGATCCCGACGGTAAACGGATTGTCAGTTGCGGCGCAGATAACGTGATCAAGTTCTGGAATTATGAAACGGGCGATCAGATTCGCACGTTCCAACCCGCGGGCAAGCAGATCACATCGGTGAGGCGGATCGCGGGAGGACCGTTGACGATGGGATCATCGGGCGATAAGACGCTTCGGGTTTGGAACGCCGACAACGGCGGGGTTCAAGAGAATTATCACGGCGCGAACGATTTTCTTTTCGCCGCGGCGATCTCGGCCGACGGATCTCGGTTCGCGGCGGGATCGGCGGACGGAATCGCGCTCGTCTGGCGTCGCGGCCAGGATCAGCCGTTCCGCAAGTTCGAGCCCGCGCCCCCCGCTCCCGCAACCGTCAAGAAATAACAATATCATCTACATATATGCTTAACATTACGCGACGGGCGAACCTTAACGATCGGCAAAGACGTCGGGTTCGATCTGATACCCCTCGGCGATCGCGTTAGTCGCATTGAAGAGCCCGACGATCGCCATCAATTCGCCGAGCGCCTCGACGTCGAGCCCGAGCTTGCGCACCGCCGCGGTGTGCGAGTTGACGCAATACGGGCAACCGTTCGTCGCCGAGGTCGCGAGCGCGATGATTTCACGCGTCAGCGGATCGAGCCGCCCCTTTTTGCCGAGAGCCTCGGGATGCATAATCGCCTTCAGACGCGTCCACATCAGTTCCAGTTGATTGGGGTTCGTCGCCAGGACGCGCCAGAAAAGCGGAACGAAGTCGAGTTTCTTGGTCGCTTTGATGTCGGCGAAAACCGAAGCGACGATTCCGGTCGCCTCGCTCTCCTCGATCGGTCGCACCGTCGGCATTGATCGCTCCATTCTTCTATCATGAAATAAGCAATTAGATTAATACAGATATTTTAGCGATTCCCGGCTCGATTCGGATCGTCCTCAACACGTACACGTACTTCAATTCGATTAAGTGATTCGCGAGCGGCGTCGTCGATCGGCTCGGGAACGTCGAAAGCCGCGACTCCGAAGCGAGTGGGATCGACGCCTGAAAGCGCGACGAGTCGATCGCGGACGGCCGCGGCGCGATTGGGAGCGAGCGGGGGATCGAACCGATCCGAGCCGATCGGCAAGCTTGTCCGGATGACCGCGGACGACGTTCCGCGACCGACGACCAAAATATCGAGCGGAGCACGCGCGGTCGAAGTCTCCGCCAGCGCCTCGGCGATCGGCGTCAAGAGTTCGTCGGCGTTCGGCTTGAGCCTCGTCGTCCCGGTTTCAAAAAGTGCTTTCATCGGAATGGATAGAGAACCGAAAGCGCGGTCGAAAGCGATTTCGGGCCGTGCTAGCGCAGGCGTTTGGAATCGATCGAGCATTGCGGCGGGCGTTCCGGAGCCTGTCGCGGTTTGAACGATTTTTCGTTTGAGGTCGTCGTAAGCTTTGGCCAGGCGTTCACGATCTTCCTGGTAGGCGATGATGCTTCGTTCGAGCCGCTGGTTGACGTCGACCGCGGCCCGCAGCTTGTGCGCGTCGTCGACCGAACGCTCGACGAGATCGTCGTTGCGCGCTCTCAGATTAAAGACAATGTCTTTAAGACGGTTGTTTTCTTCTTGAAGCGTTTGGGAAACGCGGAGCGATTCGTCGCGGCGGGCGCGGGGGGTCGTCGAACAGCCGGATAAGGTCAAACCGAGGGCGAGAGAACTCGCGAAGATCGGCCGGATTCGCGTCCGCATCGATTCCGACTCCCTTCGAAATCTCATAAATAACGAATCGTCATACGATTAGATTGAGCATAATAAGGGAGCGAAATCCGTTTCGCTCCCCGAGGAATCGACCGACACGGCGTGAAGAGGGAAGCGAATCACCCTCCGATGAGCGACGCGAGCGATTTGACGATGCCCGAAGTCGCCGGAGGCGCGGCCTCGCCGTCGGCGGAGGGACGGGGATAAAGGTTGCGTACGAGATCAAACGAAACAAATGCGAGGAAGAGCATCAGGACGGTCGCCGCGGAGAGAAACCCGACCCAGAGGCCGCTCCACTCGGCGCCCGCGGAAGGCGCCGAGATCATCGGCGCTTGAACCTGCGAAGGGACCGCGGCCGAGGCGATGCCCGAGCCGGCGCCTTCTTCCTCCCACGAACTCGCCATCTCGCTCGACGTGGGGCCTTCGTCCGAGCTGAATTCGTCGTCACCCGAGACGACCGAAGGCGCCATCGCGGTGGCGGCGTTCTGATCGACGTCTTCTTCATCGAGCGCGAAGACCTCGGACGCCGAGTCGCTGTCGTCGACGTCGAAATCGCTCGACGCGTCGATCTGCATCGTCCGATCGTCGCGATCGCTGCTGCCGCCGATCGCCTCGACCTCGAAATCGGTGTCTTCAAAGATGTCTTTATCGCGCGTGACCTGATCGCTGCGAATCGTACCGGGCGCCATCGTCGCTCCGGGCGCCCGCATTCCTGGGGCCATCGTCGCTCCGGGAGACATCATCCCCGGGGCGATCGTCGCTCCAGGAGACATCATGCCGGGTGCGATTGTCGCTCCGGGAGAAGGCATGCCGGGAGCGATTGTCGCTCCAGGAGATGGCATGCCTGGGGCGATCGTCGCGCCCGGGTTCACCCCTTGCTTGGGCTTGGCCGCGGGTCCTTTCGGCGCGGGACCTTTCGGCGCTGGGCCTTTCGCCGCGGGTTTCGACTTCGATTGAGGATAATCGTCCTCGGAATCGAGCGGCGCGAGCTCGATCGAATCGACGTCGGCCATCCCCAATCCACCAACCTGCTGCAGATTGATACCCGAATCGCTCGGCCGGCCCAGATTGATCCCCGAAGCCGAAGGTTCGGCCGCGGTGACGTCGGAATCGCTCGGCGACGGCTTGGAGGCGATCGAATCGAATTCGTCGCTGCTCGCGTCGAGAGCGGTCAGTTCAAAGTCGCTCCCCGAATCAGGTTTGAGCGCATCCAAAAACTTATCCGAAGGCGAAAGCTCAAAATCGCTGCTTCCTTGCTTGGCGGCAGCGATTTCAGCCGAAGAGCCGAACTGCGCGGCCTTCGGGTCGGTTTTCAGACCGCTCGGAGCGGGGGGAATGACGTCGTCGGATACGAGCGTGACGTCCGAATCGCTCAGACGCTTGCCGATCCCACCCCCCTTGAGCTTAACATCCGAATCGCTGACGCCGACGACGCGAACGTCGGAATCGCTCGCGCCCCGCCCCAGCCCCGTCGGCGGAACGATCCGCACGTCCGAATCCGCCGGTCGCTTGCTCGATCGCTCCATTCCGATGATCGTCGAACTCGAACCCGTCATCGGATTGGGCGGAACTTTGATGTCGTCGAGCAACAAATCCTGTTCACCTGTCCCCGTCGCCATCTCGACCGACGGAGGGCTCGATTCCAACTTCGAAACGCCCAACTGAAATTCGGAAACATCCATGTCTTCATTGCTTCCGATATCGGACGGAGGCGCGAAAAGATCGGGATCGGACAACGAAATATCGGGATCGCTCCCCATCCCCTGACGACGCGCCAATTCGTCGACGTCGGCGACCCGGAACCGCCACGAACCGCTGTCCATGAAGGCCCGGATCTCACGCTGCTGGGCTTTGAGCTTTAAACTCTCGGGGCTCATCCCCAGCACACGAGCGGCTTCCTCTAAAGTATAAAACTGAGGCATGGATGTGTGCTCCAAGGCGTTCCATGGAAACGATACCGTTCGTCTCGTTCGACACCCGATTGTAACATTCTATCACGTCGAGCGGAGATATGACGGGCGACTTCAGCGCCGATTTCGACCGCTCAACGACCCGACATCGATTCCAACGTTTTCTGAATGTCCGATACCCGCGGCTCGTCGTTATTAAACTCGGTCAATCCCAGATCCGCCTGATAGCGGCGAATCGCAACCAGCCGCATCGATTTCGCCGAGAAATCATAAACAGCGATCACCTGCTTCTTCGTATCCACGATAAACATCCGCTGATTCATCCCCGACGCGACCGTCGTGACGATCACCCCCGAGGCCGAAGACGTATCAAACTCCTTCGAAGGTACCCCCGGTCGCCCCCCGACACCCTGCGCTTCCAATACCCGCCCCGTCCCCAACGCAGCCCAGACGACGATCCCCAAAATCACTCCAGGAACGCCGTAACGCAAAATCGCCGTCCGTCGTGTCATCTTCCCATATCCTCCATGACTCGGGAGATCGCAACGAGAATTCGCGTTCCGCGCACGAAACCGATTTTTCCACGCCGAACAACCGCCGATCGACGTGAGATTAAAACCCCCTCGCGCACTCCAAAAACGAATCGCGAAGCCCAAGCGAATGAAATGAAGATCCTCTTCAAAGGCTACTGGTATTGTAACAGATGAACCGATCGACGCAAGCCCGTTCGACAAGCAAAGTCGCCGCCGAAACGCTCATTTCGACGCCGACTCGTGGTTAAAGACGTCTTGTTTCCGCGCGTATGTCACATCCGGCTATCGGCTCGACGCGTTTAATCTGGTACAATGATGCGACGTTTGCTTTTCAACCGAGTCGCGATCGATCGTCCTCGCCGTGATCGAAACGGCGATCTCATCGCCTCAGAAAACCGATTGTTCGCGCCCGTAGGTATTCAGCCGTTCGCTGATCGGCAAAGCGCCGGACGTTCCGATTCGCCGAATCGATCAGCCGAATCCGATCGAGAGAGCTTTACGAATCCATGGATAAAGTTGTCGTCGTATCCCGATCGTTTGATGAAGCGGATCGAGCCGACAAGGCTTATTATCGATCGCTCACCCCGCACCGTCGTCTGGAAATCATGCTTGAACTCAACCGCCGCCATCCCAGTGGAGAACAAGATGAATCTTCCGCAAGACTTCAAAGAGTTTATAGAATTATTAAATTTACATAATGTGAAATACCTCGTCACGGGGGGGTACGCCGTCTGTTATCATGAATACCCTCGGATGACGGGCCACATCGATTTCATTGTCGAAAGATCCGGCGAAAACGCGGCGAGGATCGAAGCGGTGTTGATCGCGTTCGGCTTCGGCGAACTCGGCCTTACGGCGAACGACTTCATCGAGCCCGATACGATCGTGCAATTGGGCTTTCCCCCGAACCGCATTGATATCATAACATCTATAAGCGGAGTGACGTTCGACGAAGCCTGGAGGGATCGTATTCCCGACGAAATCGACGGATCGCCGTTGAATTTTATCGGCAAGCAAGCTCTCATCGCAAACAAAAAGGCGTCGGGTCGTCCCAAGGATCTCGCCGATTGCCACGCCCTTTCCGATCCGGGCGTTTCTTGACGCATCACTCGTCCAATCGGTCAGCTCCGCACCCCGTGAATCGGGATCGTTGGACAAGGCTTGGATTGATGCGATTCGCCGATACCTCAAAGCCGGACCGCGAAACCTTCGCGAATCATCGCTTGGTGAATCCTCACAAAACGGTTGAATACGACCAAAATTGATTCGAATATATATATATTGTATATCATAAATCGCCTTCGCCGACCTCGTCTCGTTTGAACGGCGTCAAATTCGTGAGCGATGGAATTCGAATCGGCTCAAGCGAAACCAAAATCACGCTTCGTGGTTTAGTGTTTTATCAGTGCGAGATTCGACGAAACGAAACGCGCCGAGACGACCGGCGGACGCTGTTTGCTCGCACCGGTCAACCCTAGCTCGATTGATCCATCCGATTCGGAAACCCGATTCGACGACAACCCCCGATAGCGCTCCATCCGGGAGAATTCTTATGAATCGCCGAACTCTCATTATCCCGGTCGCTCTGATCGCGCTCGGACTGATTACCCCCTCGGCGTTTGGACGAGGACGATCGCACGGCGGCGGGCACGGCGG
>JAKBCQ010000078.1 GCA_021807585.1 Planctomycetota bacterium
AGGCGCCGGCGGAGCGATCTTCAACCCATACGGCGTGATCACCGTTTCCAACAGCATGATCATGAAGAACGAGGCGACCGGAGGGAATGGATCGGGTTCAGGAAACGGCGGAGGGGCGTTCGGCGGCGCGATCGCCAACAATAAGTATGCCGGCGCAACTTTCTCGAACGATTTGATCATCGGCAACGAGGCCGAGGGGGGCGCGGGAGGGTCTCAAGGCGGAGTCGGCGGGAACGCCTTCGGAGGAGCGGTTTTCAACGAAGGAACGCTCATCCTCTCATACGATGTCGTCACCAATAATTCGGCGTTCGGAGCTTCGGGAGGCGGCCAGGGAATCGGCGGCGGGCTTTATCTCCTCGCGGGTTCGACGACGACGATCGATCATACCGTCGTCGAGGGAAACCACGCGTCGACGAGCAATAAAAACATCTTCGGAACTTACGGATCGTAATTCGTAGTTCCAAAACGATTCATGAGATCGGCGGGAGCGGGGACGAGCGCCTCGCTCCCGATCCGGTCTCGAGAACATCGAATATATTAAGTATATTTATGTCATTAATATAATATTCGTTGGATTTTTTAATGGTTTGAAGTTCACCGATTGGACCTCCCTCTTGCCGACGCGTGCGGGATGCGTTCGTATATCTTAAAGGAATCGGATCGACCGGGCGCGACTCTTCCGGGTTCGAAGCGGGCTCGCACGCGTCGGGCGATCCGAAGCCGGTCCATTCGACGAGGGAGCGGGGCCATGCGAGCGAGTTCGATCGGTCGGCGCGGGTTCTTGAGGTCGACGACGGCGCTGGGGCTTGGCGCCGGGCTCGGCTCCTGGACCGAACTTTCACAAATCACCCCGGCGGTTGCGCGGGAGATGAGGCTCGATCCCGACGCGGTTCGCTTTCGACCCGAGATCGAGCCGATCGTCCGCTGGATCGAGGAGACTCCGCGCGACGCGATCCTCGAATCCGCGGTCGTCAAACTCAATAATGGATTGTCATATCGCGATCTTTTGGGAGGTTTGTTCCTCGCGGGGATTCGCAACGTCAAACCCAGGCCCGTGGGGTTCAAGTTTCACGCCGTTCTGGTGATGAACTCGGCGCACCTGCTGGGGCAGGTCGCCGACGTTGAAGATCGCCTTATGCCGATGTTTTGGGCATTGGATACGTTCAAGAATTCGCAGGAACAGGACGTTCGCGAGGGGGATTGGACGCTCAAAAATCCCGACGTCGCGCATTTGCCGCGTCCTTCGGAGGCGCACGAGGCGTTCACCAAGGCGATGGAGGCGTGGGACGTCGAGGCGGCCGACGCGGCGATCACGAGCCTGTGTCGATCGGCGGGCGCAGGCGAGGTGTTCGAGGCGATTTATCGTTACGGCCTGCGCGATCATCGCGATATCGGCCACAAGGCGATCTTCACGGCGCAATCGCGTCGAACGCTCGAGACGATCGGCGTGCAACACGCCGAGCCCGTTCTCAGGTCGCTCGTTTTCGGTTTGCTCGATTTACAGGGGGATCGCGAGAGAGCGCCGGTCGGCCCTTATCTGTTGAATCTCGAGAACGCCAGGAAGATCCGTCAAGACTGGCAGATCGGCCGGCGCGATTCCGCCGCGTCGACGGCTTTCCTGGCGACGATCCGCACCGCTTCGACCGCGGACGCGTGTTCCGAGTGCGTCAAGCTGCTTAACGAGGGGGTCGCCCCCGAGTCGCTTTGGGACGCCGCGATTTTGGCCGCGGGAGAGCTGATGGCGCGGGCCCCGGGGATCTTGCCGATCCACGCGGTCACTTCGTGCAATGCTCTTCATTATATTTACATGACAAGCGGCGACGATACGACGCGCAAGCTGGCGCTCTTGCAAGCCTCGGGCTGGCCTTCGCTTTATCGCGACCGCGTGAAGCCGAAAAGCGAGTTCAAGATCGACGCGATCGCCGCGATCAACCCCGAGACGAAGGGGGACGACGCGATCGGCGAGATCTTTACGACGATCGGATCGAGTCGTGAGCGTGCGGCACAGAAATTGATCGGTTATCTCGATTCGGGGGGATCGACCGACGAATTCTTCCGCGCCGCGCGGAAGGCGATTTTCGTCAAGGGGCGCGATTCGCACGATTACAAATTCGGCGCGGCTTCGTGGGAGGAACATCTGCTCGCGAGCGATCCCCGCTTCGGCGCCCCGCTCGCCGCGGCGGCGATTTTCAACCTGCCCGCGGCGGCGACTCCCGAAAGCCCGCTGATGATCAAGGCGCGACAAGCCGTCGCTCGCCTCAAGAAATCTTAACGTAATTGCGCAATTTCTTGATCGTATCAAGAACATAAGGAACCAATTAGCGGTTCATGCGACGATTCATTTATCGATTGGATTTCATCAGTTGTTTATACGCGTCGACGGCCATTTTGTCGCATTCCTCGTTCTCGGGATGACCGGCGTGGCCGTAGACGTGTTCGACGCGGACCTCGTGCTCGGCGAGCAGTTCGTCGAGCCTTTGCCAGAGGTCGACGTTGCGCACCGGAACGAATCGACCCCCCTCGTTGCGTTTCCAGCCGTTGCTCTTCCACTTGGAAAGCCACAGCTCGATTCCTTTGGCCACGTATTGGCTATCGGTGACGAGCTTGACTTGGCAGCGGCGATTGAGCGACGCGAGCCCTTCGATCACCGCGGCGAGTTCCATCCGGTTGTTCGTCGTCGCGGGATCGGCGCCCGAAGACTTTTTTTTCGTTCCCGAATCGGGATGCTCCAAGATAAACGCCCAGCCCCCGGGGCCCGGATTGCCGCCGCACGCGCCGTCCGTAAATAGCGTCACATGATCGACCCCCGCGACCGTCCGTTTGGCCATAACTATGCTCATTTCTAACAGATACAAATAAACTCGAATAAAACCATATTGCCGCTTCGTCGACCCGACCGAGACGTGGTTCGGGGCGAGCGCCGCGGCGAACATCGCTCGATCTCGGCGACCGCGGCGCGCACACCGATCGTCGCGTTGGACTATACCGTCGCGCCGCGGCGAATCGAAGCTCAATATTTGCGGACAACCCCGACCAAAACCCCCAGAATCTTGACCTTGTCGCGATAAATCGGCTTCATCGCCTTGTTGGCGGGGTCGAGGCGTACGCGGTTTTTCTCTTTATGAAGGATCTTCAGCGTCGCCTCGCCGTTGTCGTCTCGAACCGCGACGATCTGGCCGTTCCGCGCCGTCTCTTGGCGTTTGATGATCACAAAATCGCCGTCGGCGATGTGTTTTTCAATCATCGATTCGCCTTTAACCGTGAGCGCGAAGTTCTCGTCGGATTCCTCCCATTCGTCGAACGTGAGGGTTTCGGCGTCTTCGATCGCCTCAATCGGCTTCCCCGCGGCGATCCGGCCAAGAAGCTTGATCCCCGGCTTCTTCTCCGAGGGGGAGTCGTCAAGGAGCTGGATCGCTCGCGACATGTTCGGCTCGCGGTGAATCATCCCCTTCTTCTGCAACGCCTTGAGATGACACATCACGCCGTTGGGGCTTTTGATCCCGAACGCGTTGCCGATCTCCCGCACCGTCGGGCCGTAACCACGACCGTGAATCTTGGAGCGAATAAATACGTAAATACCGCGCTGCTTCTCGGTCAACGTCTCGATGTCGGCCATGTGAGATTCCCCTGAAACCGGGAGGAGGAGACTCGACACGATGCGCGTGACGAGCCTAAATAGGTGATATATGATCGTTCGCCCCCCTCCGAGTGTGGTCACGAACGATCACCATCTGAGTCTTTGACGGCTAATGTACGAGGGTAATCTAGCGCACGCTAGATCAAAAATCGAAAAATCGACGATTTTTTTGGGAAATCGATCGATCGCGATCGCCGTGGAATCGATCATCAGACGTGACGATCGATTCGCTCGTCGCGCACTTCCTCCCGATCCCCCTCGAATCGATCCCTCGCGATCCGCCGATTGACGTCGTCGAGCGGGGACGGTTACGATAAGCGCCGAACCGACGCTTACCCTGGACCGATATCGACGAGGCTTGCGGGATCGAGGCGAATGTGCGAATTCTTTTAACCAACGACGACGGCGTTTTCGCTCCCGGGCTCCGCGCCTTGCGCAAGGAACTGGCGAAATTGGGGGAAGTCACCGTCGTCGCTCCGGCGCTCGAACAAAGCGGCGTCGCGCATACGATTACGCTGCTCAATCCCCTTGTCGTCAAAGAGGTTGAAGACGAAGACGCGTCGACGTTGGGCTGGATGGTCGAGGGAAGCCCCGCCGATTGTGTGAAACTAGGCGTTTATGAATTGATGCCGCGCCCTCCCGACCTCGTCGTCTCGGGAATGAATTCGGGGGCGAACGCGGGAATCAACGTCCTTTATTCGGGAACGGTCGCGGCGGCGATCGAGGGTTCGTTCTTCAAGATCACTTCGATCGCGGTGTCGCTCGAACTTTCCGAGCATTTCGATTATCCCCACGCCGCCAAGCACGCGGCGCGGGTGATCGAGCGGATCTTATCGCATAAGCCTCCCGCGGGTTCGCTGTTCAACGTCAACCTCCCGGCGCATTCGCGCGGCGAGCCCAAGGGAATTCGTGTCGTTCCGATGGGAATCGGCCGCTACGGCGAAGGATTTGAACGACGCATCGACCCGCGCGGACGTACTTATTACTGGCTCACCTACAATCCTCCGTATCATCTGGAGGGTCCCGAAACCGACGTCACGAGCCTGTGCGAGGGGTATATCACCGTCACCCCGCTGCAGTTCGATTTGACCGATCACGACAAAGTTCCCAGAATCGCCGATTGGACCTGGGATTAACCCGAGCCCGCCCGCGATCGATCGTTACGGGCGCGGACCGCGCCGAAGCCGATCGACCGCCGTAAAACCTCGGCGCTTGTTTTTCTCGCGCATCGTCGATCCCTATTTGTTAGCCTAGAATTCTCGACCCGCGCTCGACTCCGAACCGCGACGGCCGTCCAAACTTAAGGAAACGAACATGAGAACGTATCTTTTGGCGTTTATCGTTTTATTTTTTACGATCGAATCCGGGTGCGGCGAGGATGCGCCGAAAAAGAAGCCGCGCGAAGGGATTGTGGGGAAGAAAACGCAACAGATCGTCCCCGTGGAAACGTTGCTCGCAAAGCCGGGCGCGCAGGTCGCGAGCACGACGATCACCGCGACCGATCCCCTCACGCTTTCGGGTCAGGCGTATGTCACCCAGATCGATCGGATCGCGGGGATGGCGGTGCAACAAGCGGTCGAGATGTACAACGCGTCAAACGGTGAATACCCTAAAAATTTTCAGGTGTTTATGGAAGAGGTGATCGGCGTGGGGAAGCCCGAGGGAATCTGGCTTCCCGAACTTCCCGATTATCAAAAATACGGTTACGACGAAAAAGAGCATAAGCTCGTCGTCGTCGAATATCCCGAGCTCAAAAAGGAGCTGATCAAGAAGCAGACCGAGTGAAGTCGAGATCTCCACACGCGATTACATTAACACGATTGATTTCAATGGATTTCAAGGTTTCTTGATCGGATTGCGATCGCCGTTCGTTTCGACGGGACGATTCGCGGTTTCGACGCGAGCGGATTGAGCCGCTCCGTCGCGATCGAGTTCGAGCGGAACGACCGATCGCGCGACGGTTCGGTCAAGGACGTCGATGAGCGATTGCGGGTCGACGATCGGTTGACCGAGCGCCGCGACGACGCGATCGCCGGGTTTGAGACCGGCTTTGGCCGCGGGTCCATCGGCGATGACCTCGCTGATGATCGCCCCCTGCGCCTTGGGATTGGGCTCGAACAACAACCGAACACCGAGATACGCGCGATCGACTTTACGGTTGACGCGGAGCTGATCGGCCACCCATGCGGCGTCGTCGGCCTTGATCGCGAAGCCGACCCCCGGTTTTTTGTCGTCCGCGGTCGGGGGATCGGCGGGCGATAAAACGCCGCGGATTTGACCAAGCCATTCGCCGCGGAGGTTGGCGACAAGCGCCCCGTTATCGCCGGGACGCAACGGCACGTCGAGTTGAATCAAAGCTCCAAGTTTACTGTGTCCGATTCGGACATGACGATTCAGCCCCGCGACATGGCCGCGGCTGACGGATTGCCCGAGTCCGAAGGGATTGCCGACGACGAAGACCGACATTCCCAACACCGCGGCGCGGGTGGCGGATCGAACGGGTCTGAGACCGCTCGACTCGTCGACACGTAATAAAGTGAGCCCGGTGTCGTGATCCGCGGCGAGCCAGCGTGTCGACCGAGCCCGGCCGTCGGCGTCGCGGGCGACGACGGGAGCGCCTGGAGGCGGTGCATCGATCCGAATCGAAAGAACGTCTCCCGAATCATTGAGGACGATCCCCGTCGCGACGCGTCGCACGGCGTTACCCGAAGGGCCCGCGGGGGTGTATTCGAGCGCCAACGTCGACATCCGAGCCGCCGCGATCGATTCCCCCACTCGCTCCTCAAAACGATCCAACAACCGCCAAGAATCGTCGACTTGGAGCGATTCGACACCTGCAGATTCCGTTACATCTTGGTGTTTTGATCGATCGATCACGCCGCCGCGACGAACCGTCGCGCGGGCGCCGAAAACCGCCGCGACGACCGCCGCGGCGACGGCGGCCACGCAGCAAAGGACGAGAACGGGCGCGGCCGAGCGACGTCGATCGCTCAGCGAGTCCGAGCGTTCGACCGCGTTCGCGTGATCGGCGGGGGCTGAATCCTTGAAAAACATTTGCATAAATCGGCTCTGCGATTAATAGGCGCGCTGCGTGTCGGCGGCGCCCGGAATCATCGGCGCGCCGCTGTCGAGATCGAACCGGACGGTCGTCGAGGGCTCGACGAGCGTCGTCGATCGCGGTTTCACCGCGGCCTCTTTGACGACGCGCTTCGATTCGGCGAGCCGATTGGGAGTGATCAATTCATCGGGCGAAGTTTCGACGGGAAGCTCGAAAGCCGGCGCCGCCGCGACGACGGGCGCGGCGACCCGAGCGACCGCGGGCTCGACGCGCCGCGGCGATGTCGAGCGAGGAACCAGCGTCGCGACAATCGCGATCGTCATTCCCGCCGCGACGCCGATAAAACCGGGAGTTCCCCAGCCGACCCACGATCGTCGCGCGGGTTCGCGGCGCGATTCGCGAATCTGTCGCGCAATCGCGGGCCATAACCGCGAATTCGATCGATCCCTTAAATAAGAACATGTACCGGGATCTTCATCCGCGGCGACTCCCAACAATGCGAGCGTCGCGCGATGCGATTCGAGGCGTTCGCGACAGCTCGCGCAGCCGATCAAATGACGTTCCACACGTCGGCGATCGGCGCCGATCAGTTCGTCGTCGGCCAGAAGCGGCAACCGCTTAAGAGACCATTCGCATCCGTCGGTTTTAATCCACATGGCTCTTCTCCTGTCGCGACGAATCCTGGCGGCGTCGCCAGATCTCGCGAAATTGGTCCCGCGCCCGCGCCAGCCTCCAGCGAATCGTCGCCTCGCGACGCCCCACGATCGCGGCTACTTCGGCCGAGGAAAATCCTTCCAAATCGCGCAATATCAATATGGTTCGATAAGGCATGGGCAAAAGCGCCAAAACATGCCGAACTTCTTGAACAATCTCGCGGCGATTCCGCGGGTCGGGAATCGTCGGCTCGAAGCCCCCCGATGCGTTCGATCCCTTGCGGCTCGACGAAAAAAACGAAGTCGGTTCCCGACGACGCAGATGATCAACCCCCAGGTTCACGCCGATCCGAAACAACCACGGACCGAACCGACGCGCCGTATCAAACCGATCAAGCCGCGTATAGACCTTCCAAAACGTCTCCTGCGCCAGATCACGCGCCGATTCTTCGTCGTGCACCAGCCGATTGAGAACTCGTATAAGCTTTCTTTCATATCGAAAGACGAGCCGCGCGAACGCCTCGTCGTCGCCGCCCCGCGTCCTTTCGACGAGCCGGGCGTCCGAAAAACGCTCGCCGTCGGGATCCGCTTCGTCGCGCAGCGGCTCGGGTCCGCTCGCCGTCCCGCTCGGATCGACCAGC
>JAKBCQ010000079.1 GCA_021807585.1 Planctomycetota bacterium
GCCCCCGTGCAATTCCACCAACGATCCGATCGCGCCCACCAGCGTCTACGATCCCCCCCTCGCTCCGATCGACGCGATGGACCCCGTCGACCCGGTCGCTAGCGCCCCGGTCACTCAATGAAGATGTAACTGAGACCTGATTCGACAAAATCTCAGATCGACTTCGGCTTGATGTCTTCCCCCCCTCGCCCTGCACGATCAAGACCAATGTTGGAACACCGGGGTCGCAGCCGACGCACGGCGCTCGCCGCCACCAAGCCGTGGCCGATCGACGACGATCGTAAGAAGCGCCGCGATCGCGTTCACACGCTCGGCATGTGACCTTCAAATACCGCGTCGTTCGCTCGGATTCTCCGATTCCGAGATAAAAAACGCTCGCTTAAGTTCGAGTGGTGAACACCCGGCTGGAAAAGGCCGGGCGAATTGTTCGCCGCTCGATGTTGATTTTTTCTAACACCGTGATCTCGGCCGCGCCCGATTGACGATTTATGTCGTATCTCGTGCGTTTACGGTTGATTACGTTCGTTTTTTTGGTCGCTTATCGTAGTCATACTCGAAATTGCTTCAACTCGCCGACAAAATCTTCTTTTTTCAAGCCGAACCTGTCTGTAGAATCCATAATGAGTCATCGCGACGGTTCGGCGTTCAAACCGCGTCAAGTTCGCGAAGTTAGGCGTTCGTGCCAAGTCGTCTCATCTCGATGGGGAGGAACGGAATGATGGATTCGTCCACGGTAGCTCCGGAGACGTCGACGTTCCGTGACAACGACGATTTGATGGCGCGCGCCCGAGCGGGTGACCAGGCGGCGTGGAACGAACTTGTCAACACGTGCTATCCCAAAGTTCGGCGCGTCGTGAGGCGCCGGTTGAACGGGCCGTTGCGGTCGTTGTACGACTCGACCGATTTCGCCAATTCGGTGCTGGGGAGTTTGGCGGTCAAATTCTCCGATTTTGATTTCAAGTCGATGGAAAAGCTGCTGGCGTTTTTGGCGCAAGCCGCGGAGCAGAAAATCGTCGACGAATATCGTCGAAGGCATACGCTCAAACGAGACGTCGACCGCGAACGTCGACTCGACGGCGCCGGGGAGGGGGGTTATGAACTGCGCGCTTCCGACCCCACCCCGAGCCAAGTCGTCCAAGCGTCGGAGGGCTACGAACGGCTAGTGTCGGGCCTTTCGTCGAGCGAGCGGGAAGTGATCGAGTTGCGCCGCGACGGTTACTCGAACGAGGAGATCGCCGCCAAAACGGGGCTCAGTGTGCGCAAGGTTCAACGTTTACTCAAACACTTACATGATTCTTGGGAATCGTCGCGTCACGGAAAGTAGCGGGATTCGTTTCCGGGGAGACCGCCGTCGATGAGGTCCGTTTCTCCCTCTCGCCGCGACGACCGCGGCGCCGATCTGCTCGAACAAGCAATCGATCGCCTGACGCGTTCCTGGAAGCGCGATCAACCGATCGACGTCGCTCTCCTATGGACCGAAAGTGATCCCGAGCGATCGCTCGCCTTTTTATCGGCGTTGATCAAAATCGATCTTCGATTCCGGCTTTCGCGCGGCGAAACGGTTTCGGCGGCGACGTATCTCGAGCGGTTTCCCGAATTGGCCGATCTCAGCGATCGCGTCGTCAGTTTAATCTATGAAGAATTTTGCCTGCGTGAAGAGGAGGGGGAGGAACCCGATCCCGATTCGTTTTGCGATCGGTACGACCGCTGGAAGGATTCGCTCGAATCGCAATTGCGCTATCATAAGATGTTAAGTCGCGCCTGCGCGACGCGCGAATTCGCGCCCCGATTCCCCGAACCGGGCGAGTGGTTTCAGAGCTTTCGACTCCGTTCGATCCTTGGCCAAGGGGGCGCCGCTCGGGTTTTTTTGGCCAACGACGAAGAACTCGGCGATCGCGAAGTCGCGCTCAAAGTCTCGGCCGATCGCGGCAAAGAGCCGTCGATCCTCGGCCGGCTTGATCATGAACATATCATACCGGTTTTGTCAGTTACGCGTGAACAAGAACGAGGCTTACGCGGTCTTTGCATGCCGTATCGTCCCGGCGCCCCCGTCGACGCGATCATCAGACGGCTGCACGAACGTGAGCGGCCGATTCGAGCGATCGCGATCATCGAGGCGATCGCGCCCGCGGGCGTTTCCATCGAAGAACTCGAGACCGTCGTCGAAACCTCGGGTTGGCGCGGGTTTCCAATCGATGGAACATATATTGAAGGCGTGGCGTGGATCGTGATGACGCTCGCTCGAGCGCTGGCGCACGCGCATTCGCTGGGGATCCTTCATCGCGACGTCAAGCCCGCGAATATTCTCCTGACGTATCGCGACGGCCCTCAGTTGCTCGACTTCAATCTCGCTCACGATCCGTTCGCCGCCGATCGCGCCGACGCTGCGCTCCGCGGCGGCACGCTCCCATACATGGCGCCCGAACAACTTCAAGCCTTCCTCGATCCCGAGCGTTGGGATCAAGTCGGCGCGGTCGCCGACATTTATTCGCTGGGGCTCGTTTTTCGCGAGTTCCTCACGGGAGAACTCCCCGCGCCTCCCGATCATCGCCTCACGACTCCGCGAGCGATCGGCGAACTCCTCGACCGTCGTTCAACCCCCTGCCGCTCGCTTCGAAATATCGACCCAGCCACTCCCCACGCCGTCGATTCGATCGTCGGTAAGTGCCTGGCGTTTCCTCCCGTCGATCGCTACAAGAACGCGACGGCGCTCGCCGAGGATCTCGAGCGATTTCTTGATCGGCGCCCGCTCGCACACGCGCGGAACAATTCCTGGATCGAATCGACCGCGAACTGGACGCGGCGACATCGCCCGGCGCGAGCCTTCGCTTGGATTGGAGTTTGCGTACTCGTTCCGGCTCTGCTCTTCGCGTTGAGTTTGTCGCCTCACGATCGCCGCAAGACTCCCGGCGACTCGGTCGATCGAATCGTGCCGATTCGCTTCCACGCCGCAATCGAAGCCGTGCGCGACGGGCGATTCGAGCAAGCTCGAGAAGCGGTCGCGAAGGCGCGAAACGACGACCCCGATTCCCCCTTCGGCTTGACTCTCGCGGGTTTGATTAACGATCGGCTTGGTCGCTCCGACGAGGCGCGCGCTGATCTCGAACGCGCCGCGGGACGCGATTTCGAGCTCGAAGCCTTTCGTTCGGCGGCTCGGCTCGCGCCCCGATCCCCCGTCGTTCAAGAAGCGGCCGGGTGGGCCGCGGCTCGACATGAGGCGTGGACCGACGCCCGGAGCGCGTTCCTCAAGGCCGCCGAACTCGATCCAGGCCGTCGCGAAATGCTCCAAAAACTCGCCCAGGGAGATACTTCGTCGGGGAAGTCCGCATGGCCCGGAGTCCTCGCGGCGCTCGCCTGGTCGCGCGCTCATCGACCCGACTCGATCATCGAAGATCACCTAAAGAACATATTTAAATTCAATGATGCTGATTCTTGTCTGCTTCGTGCGCTCGAAATCGCTCCCGACGACGTGGCGCTTCCCGTCGCGTACGGCGCGCAACTTGCAACCCGAAATCGGTTCGACGAGGCCGAACGGATGCTCGCTCGAGCACTCAAGCTCGATCCCAAGCTCCCCGCGGCGCTGAACATCGTTTCACGGATTGCCGAAACGCGCGATCGCAACCTGCGGAAAGCTCTCGATCTCCTCTCGCAGGCGATCGATTCGGCCGAAAAACGGAATGAACCCGTCGAGTTCCGTTTTGGAATGTTGCTGAACCGAGCTCGAGTTCGCATCATTCTCGGCGAAAGCGATCAAGCGACGATCGTCGGTCGCGACGCCAAAATCCCGGCTTCCTCCACCGATCGAACGTCGCTTGAAGAATCACGCCGCTATTTCGCGCAAGCACGCGACGATCTTAAAACCGCGTTTCGATATCATGACGAAAATCAAAACGAAATTCAAAACGCATATCAGATATGGAAATGGTACGGAGGAGTCGTGAACATCATTCGATTCCGCACCGCGAAGGCCGAGATCGGCCTGGGAGACGCCGATTCGTTTGAAAACCGCCTTCAAGCCGCGATCGAACACTACCAAGAAGCCGCCAAGTCGATCGGATCGATCCCCGTTGATTCAATCCCTCAAGAAAAATTCCGTGGCGACGTCGAGGATCTGAGGAAAGTCGTCATCATTCGCATCAACCGTGACGGAGCGATGCTCAAAAGCGATCACGCCGATTAACCCCGCGACTCGGCTCGATCCGGCCCGCACAAACGATCGTCTCGAAGCCGCACGAAAACTCGTGCGAACCTTCGCCGATTTCGACCCCCTCAGCCAAACCGCGAAAAACCGACGATCGAACCAACACACATATCTTTCTTTTTATTTCGTAATCCGGCTTTCATCGATTCACCCGGCGTTCCCGGTCACAACCCTTCGATCGTGTGCTTAACTAACCATGGAGGTCGTCGCCGCGGTCGAAACGCGATCGCCGCGACGATTCGTCACGAGCCCCGAAGAAATCGGTTCGGAAAGGACAAGAACGCACATGTCGGATTTAATTACGATGATGTGGGAAGGCCTGCGTGATTCGGGCATCCCCGAGGTGATGCTTTACCTGCCCGACGGATCGGCGAGCCGGTGCCATTGGAACGACACCGCGATCGTCGGCGAAGTCCGAGTCGCGCTCCTGGGAGATCAAGATCGCAACATTGTTCGAATCCTGCCGATCGCGTCGTGCGTTGGAATCGGCGTTCCGAGCCCAAAAGGAGTCGACCCGCTCACCCACCGAGGGTTCGTCAAAGACAAGCTCGCCGAACGATCCGCGAGTGAATCCTCCGCCTCACACGCCGTGATCGCATCCGATCCCAATCCCCCCGATCCCGTCCAGGCGAACCCGATCGCATCTCCATCCAATATGAATGCTCATACAATTGCATCAGGGTCTCGCCCTGATGCGGCCAAGATCGCCGCGGCGCCCCGCGTGGAGGCGAACACGATCGCTTCGACGCCTCACGTCGAGTCGAAATCACCCCCCGCGATCGCGACCAAGCCCGCGTCGAACTCGACCGCGAGCGGATTTCCGCCGGCGTCTTCCTATAAGTAATCCAAATCGTTTAATGGGCGTCGAGAGCGGAACTCCGCGGCGACCGTCGTCCAATTTGGCCGATTTTCCTTGGAATATTCGGCCTATCCGCGGGGATGAAAACGCTTGTGCACTTCGATCAGTCGACTCATTTCCACGCGCGTGTATATTTGTGTGGTTGCAATCGACGCGTGACCGAGCATCTCCTGAACGACGCGAAGATCGGCGCCGCCGGCGAGCAAATGCGTGGCGAAACTGTGCCGGAGCGCGTGCGGGCTAACCGTCGCGGGCAACCCCGCGCGGCTCGCGTGCGTTTTAACGATCCTCCACAACCCGATGCGAGACAACGGCTTGCCCGATTTCGTCACAAAGACGACGGCGGTCTCGGGATGACGCGCGACAAGAATCGGCCGATCGTTCTCGAGATATGTCGTAAGAGCTTGCCGCGCCGCGCCGCCGAGCGGCACGACTCGCTCCTTATTCCCCTTCCCCACACACCTTGCCTTGCCCCCTTCGAGATCGAGATCCGAAGGCCTTAAACCGACCGTCTCGGATGCGCGACATCCCGTCGCATACAACGTTTCGAGCGCGGCACGATCACGCCGGCCCAGCCGCGTCGAGCAGCCGGGAGCGTTTAACAACCGCTCGACCGCGGCCGGGGCGAGCACCGTCGGCAACCGATCCCAAACCGCGGGGGCGATCAACAGCTTGGCAAGATTCTCGTCGGCAAGCCCCTCGAATATCAAGTAACGAAAGTATGTAGATAAGCTTGCTATATGACGCGCGATTGAGGTCGGAGCGAGCCCCGAATCATGCAAAAAACTTACATATCCCGATAAATCACGAACATCGAGAGATTTGATCGGTCCTGGGGCGACCCGCTTTCGCCAGCGGGCGAACCGAGCGACGTCGTTGCGATACGCGGCGAGCGTATTCGCCGAGACGTTGCATTCGGCCATCAGATAATATAAGAACGATCCGATCGAATCGGAGCCCGAGGCCGAAGAACCCGACATGATAATGTCCCCAGGGCCCGTTCACAGATCATAAAGGGTACGGGATGATAGAGGGCCCCGGGGGTATGTTCGGCCGCGACGACGCCTTCGCTTGATTCTCATCAAAAACCACGCCGCCGAACGCGAGCGAACCTCATTAATCAGGATTCGCTCGCGTCGTTACAATCGATTATTTGAGAGCGATCGCGCCGCGTCAATCCTCAAAATCAAGCGCCGCGGCGAGATTCGTTGCAACCGCCATCTCCCGCAGCTTTTCGAGTGCTCGATCCTGAATCTGTCGAACCCGCTCTTTCGACACTTCGAGCACTTTGCCCACCTCGCTTAATGACATCTTGGGCTCATCTCCCAGGCCAAACCGCAACTCCAGAACCCGCCGCTCGCGGGGTCGAAGCGAATCGAGCAGCCTGGCGATCGTCTCCTCGGTATCGAAAAGCTCGGTGTTATCGGCGTCGGGATCGCTCATCGTCTGCAAGAGTGTGAACTCGCCGTTGTGATCGAACGAAGCGTTGAGTGAGAGCGAAGGACGCGTCGCCGCGTGAATTCGCTGAAGCGTCTCTCCCGTCACTCCGAGGTGATCCGAGAACGTCACCGAACCGCCGCGAACGTGCTCGGCGCGATCGATCTCTTCTTGATTTTGAGCGAGTTGACGAAGATGACGCGGGCTAAGCCGGACGGGATAAGCCCCCTCGGCGACCGCGCGTTGAATCGCCTGACGAATCCACCAGGTGGCGTAAGTGGCCAGCTTGGTTACGTGCGCCAGATCGAACCGATCGATCGCTTCGAGCAATCCGCAGAATCCCTCCTGCAGAAGATCGCTGTACGCGATCCCTCGACCCCGAAATCGCTTGGCGACATGCGCGACCAAACGCATGTTCGCCAACGCCAGTTTATCACGCAATTCGGTGTACTCGTGGAAAATCGCCCCCAAACGCGCTTGCTCGCGACCGTTTCCGGCGTTGATCGACGCGATGTAACGAGCGATCGACGGAGTCTCTTCTCCGCCGGGTCGAGTCGCCGCGGGAATCGACGATAAGGCTTTCGTCAATTTCGCCTTGCATTCGACGAGTCGCTCGAGCAACCTCCTCTCCTGATCGGCGCCGAGAACCTCGGTTCGCGCCGCCGAAGGCGCCGTGAAACCGTCCGAATCGCCGCCGAATCGTGTCGCACGCATGAAAGCGTCCTTCCTAAGATGTTATGATGAAAGAATCATGCCGAGACCGATCTTTCCGAAACCAGAACGGGTTCGCCGAGTGAATCCTTCAACCCGATCGACATACGTCGTGCGAACTCGGACAGATGCTCCATCCGATCGCCGAAACCCGTGTAGGGAAGCCGCGAACGCAAGTCTCCATCAAGCGCTCGACCTCCCAGAATCACCGCGGCGCCGATCCGCGACGCCGTCTCATGAAAGCGTAGATATTGATGAGTGAATAATGTAAGATTGCTTAGGTGATTGATCGATAACCAGACGAGCCGCGGCTTGTGATCGAGCGCGGCTTTGGAAAGCGACGGCATCGGTAAGTTACAGCCCAGGTTCACGACGTTCCAACCCGCCTCGCGGAGCGTCAGCTCGCAGAATAGACCCGCGATCGTGTAAAGAGTCCCTTCGGGAGCGGCGCCGATCGCGAGCGGTCGAGCGATTTCCAACCGCGCGAGACGCTCTTCATTCCGTTTCTCGGCGAGTCGACGGTTGAGATCGACGAGAACCCCCTCGACGATCCGAGTGGCGCGATGCTCGTGATAAACGTCGAGCCCGCCGAACATCCATTTCAATCCGATCTCCTTCATCGCGGGTTGAACCAACCGATCCGCCAAAATCGCGGCGTTTCCGCATCGTGAGTACGTTTCTTCGACGATTCCTCGAATCCCCGAGTCGTCGCCTTCGGATAAAGCCATAACGAATCGTTCGATCAGACGGTCGTCGATCGTCGCG
>JAKBCQ010000080.1 GCA_021807585.1 Planctomycetota bacterium
AATTCGGTTGAATCTATTATCACGTCTGACCGCCGAGGACCGCGGCTTGATTTTCGCCGGAATCGACGTCACGCCTTATCTGGAGGTTGTTCGCGAGCAATCGGGTGCGATACTTGGCGGGGGGAGGATGACGAACGCGATCGGCGTGCGCCGCGATGCGAATGCAAAAGATTATATCAGCAAAGGTTATCCAGCGTTTCTCGAATTCGAGATCGAACCGACGGGCGTTCCGGGATCTCCCAGATTGCTGTCGGTTCCCGCCGGAATCGATTCGGTCGATCGCGTTTGGGAGGTTTGGTGGACGACCTCGGGAGATTCCTGGGCGCAATCGAGGAGCATAACGCTCAAAGCCGATGCGCACGGAGCAGCGCGATCGTGGGGAATCCCGCTCGATCGCGTCCCTCACTGGGATTTCAATCTCGTCTCCACGACGAAGCGGAACCGGCTCAAAATACGCGTCGTCACGCGATCGGGGGGAATAATCGCGGGCGAACCGGCTCGATTGATTCGATAACGCGCTTTTATCAAATCAACAGATCACTCACCTGATTAAACAACTAAAAGTATTATGATTTACCAAAGCGATTCCTCGAGCATCCGGGCGCGGAATCGACCGAGTTCGTCGGACTTGGGGTGATCGAGGGTGAGTTCGGAAACGCGCCGATCGAGGATTTCGAATCGTTCGCTAAGAACTCGCACCGCGGCGAGAGCGAGTTGTTCGGCGGCGTGGGGATTGTCGCGTCTCAGCCGTTCGTACGAGGCGTGATCGAGCGTGAGCCTTCGAACCAAGGTCGTCGCTCGCGTCGTCACCACCGAGGGGAGTCCGCTGAAGAACGCCGATTCGCCGAAAACCGCGGGGGCGGTTAGATCGGCGATCCGTTCCGAGCGTCCGTCGGGATAAGTGCGACTGATCGTCACTTTCCCTTCGATAACAAATGATAGCTTGTCGTTGTGAAGTCCCTGAACCGCGAGTGCTTCGCCCGCCGGGCGACGATCTTCTTCAAGGACGTCGAGCAGCGCCGCACGCGACTCGGCGTCGAGATCAGCCAACCAAGGCATGGCGAGAAAACGATCCGCTGCGCTCGGTTCCATCGCGTCGAACCCCCGTTGGGATGGTATCGGTTCGGCCGACCGTTCGTCGTGAGCGGAAGGCGATTGAAGAGGCGAGCCTCATCGACGATTTCGCACGACCTCGATGCGACCCGCCTCTATTCTATTCATACGTCGCCCGAAAGCTTCGGGTCGCAGGTTCCGAAAAAACGGATTGTAACGCCTGGGACGGTCGACAAACCCCGAATTCACGTCGATTTCCAGCGTCGCACCGCCGATGGAAAACGACACGGGCCAGGACAACAGGATCGGCCCCTCGAGGATCGACAGACGAAGGGAGTCGTTATGAGCCGTACGCGGCCACACCTTTACTGGATCACGGCGAGTTTGCTCGCGGCCCTCTCCGGCTGCGTGACGACCGACCCCAGCCTGCTCACAACCCGCGCCGAACAAGCCAGAATGGCGTACGACCCCGGAATGAAGGTGATGCAATCGGGATCGGGTCGGACCGGCGGCGGCTCGGCAGGCTCACAGGGAACCTCATCGGGCTCGCGCGGCGGATCGATCGGCCGATCGACTTCGGCGGCGGGTCGGGGGGCTTCAACCGCGGCGATCGCCGCGAATTGGTCGCGCAATTGGAACGGTAATCGAGCCGCGGGGGTCGCCTCGAGCTACTTCCCGATGAACGGCGCCGCCGAACCGAGCGCTCCGCCCGCCCAAATGCTGACGGCGAATCGCACGCAAAATCGACGTGCTTCAACACGACGTCCGTCGGCCGAAGGGTTCGGGTCGCAAGCCGAAATCGTCGCGTCGAACGGCGCGTATCGAGGCGTCGCATCGCGTCGACGCGTCGACGCCGAATTGACGATCGCGTCGACCGATCCCACAAAAGATGAGAATCCAAGAGGATCTTCAACCTTCCTGCCGGTCGCGATCGATCTTCCCGTTCGATCGGAGACGAGCCCGATCGATCGTCAAATCGCCCGCGCCGGCGCCGAAGGCGAAGAATTCCTCAGCCCCGGAGCGATCGCCCCTCCCGCACCGCCGCCGAACGGCCCCGTCGTCCCGTTCGGCGCCATGAAACCCTCTACCGCCGGCTTAACTTCCTCAAGCCGTCCGAATTCCACCGTCGCCGACGAGGGACGGATCGCGCAAACGGGATCGGTCCCCGCAGGATCTTTAACGCATGAAGACGATTTTATACAACCCCTGCCGATCGTTCCGTTCCGCGCCCCGGAGGCGATGTCGAACGTCCACTCGGCGACTTCAACGCGAAACAATCAAGCAGAATCCGCGAACAAAGAAGACAGTTCACAGGGTTCGTCGCCACGAATCGAAGCAAAAACCCCCGCCGACCCGTCGGCCGCGGCCGCCGATCGTCAATCGCTTGATTCTAAGAATAATCGTTCTTTTGCATCAAAATCTGAGAGTGCAACCGATCCTCGCCGCGGGGAACGCGATCGCGCCGATCGAACCGGCCGACTCGCTCAAAACAACAAGCCCGCGCCGCGAGCGAACTCGAACGTCAATCCGCCCAATCCCGCCGCGTCGGCGTCAAACCGTCGCGAGATCGCACTGGAATATGTAAAAGACGGAATCGACGACCCGACACTTTGGGGAAGGCCCAGGCTCGCGCGGTTGAACAACAACCCCCGCGCCGTCGGTCTTTATGTCGAACGCCCGATCCCGCCGTTCCCGCAAACCTACTATTCCGAGGCGAAGAAACCCGCAACCGAGGAACGCTCAATCACAACCAATACCGGGGCGACTCAAACCGGCTTGACGCAAACCGTCATGAAGCGATCCTTCGAGAAGCGGGATCCTTCGACAGCTTCCGCCGCGAAACAATCGATCGAAAGCAAACCGCCAAGGCTCGTCGCGGCGATCACGGCTCTCAATCCATTCCAAAAATCCACGCGTGAAAATACTCTTGATCAATCTCCTTCGAACGGCTCGGTCGAAGCTCCCAAGCGATCGTTCGGAAAGAGCTTGGGTGAAGCGATCGAAGGAATGAAGACCGACGCCTGGAAACTCGTATCCAAAAAGAAAGATCTCAACAATAATAAAGTAAATAATAATATCATCGATCAAAATGCGTCGCTTCGAGTCGCTTCGTCCGCTCCAGTCGTTCCAGGAAGGTCGGCGCCGCCGATCGCGGCTTCGCGATCGAATGCGATCGCCGGCGTGATTCCGGGCTCAAACGCGAACACCGGCGTCTCGAACGGCTCACGTCCGCTCGCCTCGGCGTCGTCAAATCCAAACACAACACAGGAACGAGAGACCGGCGAACGGTCGCTTCAATCCGATTCTCGACAGAAGGGATCGAGCGATCGGCGGGTTCGCCTGACCGGCGCCGCGATCGACTCAAAACGTGTTGAAGCGAATTCTTTCGATCCGAACAAGCGAGGTCTACGATCGCCCAAGGCGCCCGATCCGTCGACGCCCGCAATTTCGCCGGCGCAAACGACTTCCACAAATCCAAAAGCCGCGATGAATCGCGACCAAACCGCGGTTTCGACGCCGAATCAACAATCGGTTGGAGCGATCAAGCGACCGTTCGTCACGGCCTGGTCGAAAGCAAAGGACGCGATCTCGGCGAAAGCGAACGACCTCAAAACATCAAAGAACGATTCCGTCTCCGAGAAAACGATCGTCGACAAGCCCGCGAAGGCGAACGACGCGAAATCGGGCCCCGAAGCGAATCTCAGACCCGCGTCGACCAAACGGTTCCGCCTCTTCGGCCGACTTCGCGATTCGATCGATAAGCGTTTCGGACCGAAAAAAGCAACCGGCGTCGAGTCTTAAGTATCGATAATTCTTCATTATTGATCCGCGCCGGCTTAAAGATTCGTTCCATAACGAGCGATCATCCGCAAGGGGGGCGGGTCGTCCCCTTCGCCTTTCTGTAACGACTCGACGAAACGTCGCAACGTCAACTCAAGATGTTCCGCGATTTCAACGTATTCCTCGATCACGTTATTTTGATCCCACCGATCTTCGGGTTTACGATAAAGCTCGGGGGGTCGCGGCGGGTCGTCGGGATCGGTTTCGATCGGAACGATCAAATGCCAATGATGCGTGCGGATCGCGAACTCCTCGGCGTCCATGCCCATGCACGCATAATCGCGCAGGTGTGTTTTTTCGCCTCGAATAAGCGGCAATAGATCGATCCCGTGCGAAGCATCGTCGCGTTTCCTCACGCCGAGCGCCGAGAGGATCGTCGGATACAGGTCGATCGGCTGCGTGATCGCCTGGCGCCTCAACCCCCCGTATTCGCCTTTCGGCAACCGTAGGATTAAAGGGATATGAATCAGTTCTTCATAAAGCCAGGGACGGAGCCTGCGGACGTAACCGTGTTCGCCGAGCGGCTCGCCTTGATCTCCCGCGAAGACGACGAGCGTGTCGTCGGCGAGCCCCATCGAGTCGATCGCATCGAGCAGTTTACCGATCTCGCGATCGGCGAGCGTCACAGCCCCCGCGTACGTGCGTCTCAGCCGAAGCAGCTCGGCCTCGTCAAGCACGTCGCCGATCGCCCCCGCGGGAACGTCGATCAGGCAGGCGACCTCGTCGAGCGATTCGGGAGCGACCTCGGCGAGATTCTCGATCAAATCCCCCTCGTCGCCGATCTCGAATTCGTCGGGTTCGATCGTCGCGTACCGATCGCGGTCGGCCTCGGGGAGATCCCACGGCCCGTGCGGGCTCAACATATCAACCCACAATAGAAACGGATCGTCGCTCTTGCCCCGCCGTTCAAGCCATTCGATCGCGGCGCCGACCGTACGCGCGGCGCCAGTGTTCTCTTCTTGATGTGTTTGTAAAACTGCGCGATTACGCAACAACTGCTCCCACCGCTCGATCCAAAGCGTGCGATCGGGATCGTCCGCCGGCGGAAGGCGCAAGCCCCGTTCGCTCGCGAGGTTGATTTTCCCGGCCCTGCGATCTCCCGCGACGATCCACGGATCGTAACCCGACCCGCGAACCCATACGACATCATCGAACCCGCGGCCGAAACCATGCCCCGCTTGCCGAAGCATCGGCGAGTCCGAAATCAACGCCGTTCGAACGCCTCGATTCCACAGAACGTCGGCGAGGATCGTCTCGTCGTGACGCAACGGCGTCCAGCCCGATTCGGGATCGTGAAATCCGTGCCGTCCCGTCCACCAACTGCGACGCGTCGGCAGCGTCGTCAAATTGTCGGCGAAACATTGGTCGAAGAGCACCCCCTCCGACGCCAGTCGATCAATCCGCGGAGTTTCGATCCAGGCGTTGCCGTAGGCGCCCACGAAACCCAAATGAAGCCCGTTGCAAACGACGACGATCACATTCATGCCCACGATTGTACCTGGAGTCGATCGCGACCGCCGGCCTATCTTCGACCGATACTCCCCCAATCGCAGCCAAGAACGCATTCGCGTTCCTCGGCGCCGAATCTGCATTACACTTCAAATCGAAGCGATTGACTCTCGGTTCGATGATTTCGCGGCGAGCGCCGTGAAAGCTCGGTCCCCTTATCATAAAATAAGATTAAGGACAAAAGCTTCGACACAATCGGTTTCAAGTATTCGATCAAACCCCGGGAGCTATTTCCATGATCAAGAAGATCGGCCTTGGCGTGTGTTTACTCTTTGTTTCGTCGATCACCGCCGGTCCGCTCGATCGCGCCCGCGCTCAGGACGCGAAACCCGAAAAAAAGGCCAAAAAAGCGGACGACACCGCGTTCCCCAACACGCCTCAGGGGGCGTTTCAAACGTTCTTCCTGGCAATGATCACGCAACATCACGACAAGCTTCACGAGGCGGCGCTCCCCGACAAAGACCTGGACGTCTTGCTCGAAGGTGAAAAACCCCCGGCGCGCGTCGTCGACCGATTGAAGGCCGAGATCACCGACATGAAGTTCCGAGTCCTCAAGCCCGGCGACGTCGTCGAGCTTCCAGGCGGCAAAAAACTGACGATCAAGCCGTCCGAGGTCGACGAAACACACGCTGTCATCATGGCGCCGGGAGATCCCGTTCCCACGCGTTGCGTCAAGGTCGAAAGCAAATGGAAGATCGACGCGTCGGTTATCATCGCCGCCAGGCTCGCCGCCAACGAAGCCAAACGCGCTCAGAACAATCGCCCCGGCGACGACCCGGATCCCAAACCGAAGACGCGACGGCCGCGCTAATTCACGGAAGGTGAGGGTTGTAAACCTTCCACGGTCGGCCGACGAAACCGATCGAATTCCATCGTCGACGCTTCATCGCCGTCGATCATCAATCCACAAATCGTATAGCGCAAGCAATATCAAGGCGTATTTCTCAAAGAAATACGCTTAGCCTTACACTCGTTTATACAATAATCCATTGATTTGGAGGGGGGATTTTAGCGGAGCGTACGGGGCGTTTTCCATTGCATCGCGGCGCCCCGCGCGACGGTCACTCCGGGCTTCCATCCGCGACCGATTGTGCTCGGTCGGGGGTCGCTTCCCGCATCGGTTGAATCGCTCGAATCGCTCGCGGGTGTATCGGACGGGTCGCGATCGGGGACGTCGGAGGGATCGGCGGGGGTGATTTGACCGGGGATCCGAGCGAACGGCGGCGCCTTGTGCGATTTCGCCTTCCGCGTCGGCGTCGATTCGACGAATTCCTCGTCGTCGTAAGAATGTGTTCCGGTGCGCGACCGCGTTGCCGATGCCAATCCCGCCGAGCCCGAAGATCCCTCGGCCGCGAGCGAACCACGCGTATCGTCGAGCCGAGACGCCAATGCCGCGTTCTCACGCTCGGTCCGAGTCAACCGGCTCTCGATCCGCCGATTCTCGCTATCGAGCTCGGCGACTTGACGCTGCAATTGTTCTTTTTCCGATTCAAGCTGGCTCACATTCGCCTTAAGCGTACCGACGGTCGTCCGTCGTCCCGTGAACAGACCTTGCTGCGCGCATCCCCCCGACATAGCGAGGATCGCGATCATGCCCGCGAACATCAGGGGTTTGCGTCGTTTCATGGCGAACGATCTCGATGAATTTCAAGTCTATCGTTCCAGATATCCCGATATCCCGAACGAGTGAAACCGTTTCGTCTCCTCTTAAACATACACGACGATCGCGACCGATGACGCCGGAACGTCAAATCCGATCGAGATCGACCGCAAAGCGACGGTCAATCAATCGCCGTTCGATCACGATCGCGCCTCAACCTCCGTGCTTCAGCCCCTCGGTCGCCTTCGCGGCGTAATCCGCGGGGGGGCGGTCTTCGTCCATTTGATAGGATCGGCCTTCGGGCTCGCTCCGATTCGTCCCGTTGCGTTCATAACGTTTAAATGCTTGCAGAATCGTCATAATCAGAAACGTGACGACCGATCCGCACGCTGCGCTGATCAGGATCACTACGCCCGTCGTACTATCCAACTTTCCCAAACCGAACGGGAAAATAATCTTCACCGCGGCGTTGTTCGAAATCATGAACCAAAGAACGAGACCGAGGACGATCGCGGCGCCCACGAGCCGCCGATAAATCCAAAAATTCCTGATAAACGATCCGCGTCGCTTATACGGAGACATCGACATAATACGCTCCCTTGTACGAAACGGTCCGCGTCGAGCGCTTGACCGGGGAGAGATTTGAGGCGCACTTCGTCGGCGCTCGGATTGTTCCGTTCGAACGCTCTCGGGTTGTTCCATGCCCGCCGATCCGCGCGATCCCTCGAATCAGGAATCCATCCCCAACAAATACCAGAATACCACGGAAAGAGTGCGAAAGAGTTCGTCGCCCCAGCCGATCCACAGAGGTTTTCGGCATAACAGTAATAAAATCGCCGCCATGCTCAAATAAGGCCCGAAAGCAAGTTCGTGATCGGACCCGCGAGATTGGATCCCCGACCACCGTTTTCCGATCAATATGAAGATTTTACCGATCGCGTGGAAAAGACCGAGAAAAG
>JAKBCQ010000081.1 GCA_021807585.1 Planctomycetota bacterium
GAATTGGGATACCCACATGTTCACGCAAAGCCTTCGTCAGCCGCCGCGCCGCCTCGGGTTTGCACAGCCCCGCCATGTCTTTGATCGCGATGAAATTCGCTCCCCGACGCTCAAGATCCTTCGCCAAATCCAGATAATATCGCAATGAATATTTCGGCCTGGCTGGATCTAATATATCCCCCGTGTAACAGATCGCGGCCTCGCAGATCGCCCCCGATTCGCGCGCAGCCTCGATCGCCACCCCCATGTTGGGAATCCAGTTGAGCGAATCGAACACGCGAAACAGGTCGATCCCCGCCGCGGCCGATTCGGCGACGAACGCCCGCACGACATTATCGGGATAACTCGTGTAGCCGACCGCATTCGAACCCCGCAACAACATCTGGAAAAGAATGTTGGGAATCTTTTCGCGAAGCTGCGCCAGCCGATCCCATGGATCCTCTTTAAGAAACCGCATCGACGTGTCGAACGTCGCTCCGCCCCACATCTCGATCGAGAACAAATCGGGACACAACCGAGCGTAAGCGTCGGCCACACGCAACATGTCGCGCGTCCGCAGCCGCGTCGCGAGCAACGATTGATGCGCATCGCGAAACGTCGTATCGGTTAAAAGTAAAGCTTGATGTTCACGTACCCATTTGGAAAATCCCTCGGCGCCGAGCCGCTCGAAAACCCGCCGCGTCCCCTCGGGAGGGGGCGAAGTCGCGTCGAACGCGGGAGGCGCGGGCTCGGAGGAAGCCGTGTATCCCGCGGGCTTGCTCACTCCCGGATAGCCGTTCACCGTAACGTCCGCCGCAAACGTCAGCAGCTTCGACGCGCGATCCTGCCGCACCGGGAACTCAAACAACTCGGGCGTCTGATCGATAAACCGCGTCGTGCACTCGCCCGCCAAAAACGCGGGATGCGTAATCACATTAAGAAGAAAGGGAATGTTCGTTTTCACGCCGCGGACGCGAAATTCCTGGAGCGCGCGTTCCATCCTTCGCGCCGCGTCGATGAACCTTCTTCCACTAGCCGAAACTTTGACAAGCAAAGAATCATAAAACGGTGTGACGATCCCGCCCGAAATCGCGTTCCCCGCGTCGAGCCGAATCCCCAGCCCGGCCGCCGAGCGATAATGCGTGATCCGTCCGTAATCGGGGGTGAAGTTGTTCCGCGGATCTTCGGTCGTGATCCGACACTGAAACGCGTAACCGATCGTTTGAACCGCCTCCTGCGCGGGAATCGCGATCTCGGGATCCGAAAGGGGCGCTCCCGAAGCAATCAAAATCTGGCTCTTCACCAGATCGACTCCCGTGATCATCTCGGTCACCGTATGTTCGACCTGAATCCGCGGATTAACCTCGATGAACCAGAATTTTCCCGTTTTATCGTCGAGCAGAAATTCGACCGTTCCCGCATTGTCGAGCCCGACGCTCCGGCCGATCGCGACCGCGGCGTCGCAGATCGCGGCGCGAATCTCGCCCGCCAGATTGTGCGCCGGCGCCGCCTCGATCACCTTCTGATGACGCCGTTGCACCGAGCAATCACGTTCATACAAATGAACAAGTGACCCATGCTTATCGCCGAGGAGCTGAACCTCGATATGCCGCGCGCTTTCGACAAATTTTTCGAGGAAAACGTCGGGAACGCCGAACGCCGCGCCCGCCTCGCGCCGCGCCTGATCAATCGCCGAATCGAGATTCGCCGCGGTCTCGACGATCCTCATCCCCCTCCCGCCGCCTCCCATCGAAGCCTTGACGATCACGGGATATCCCAGAGTCTCGGCGGTTTTCCGAGCCTCCTCGCCGGCAACGACGGGCTCGCCGCTGCCACCCAAAATCGGCGCCCCCGCCTCAGCCGCAACCCGCCGTGCCGCGACCTTATCCCCCAGCAAATCGAGCAACTCGGGCCGCGGACCCACAAAAATAATCCCCGCCGCGGCGCAGGCCCGCGCAAACTCGGCGTTCTCGGCCAAAAAACCGTAACCCGGATGGATCGCGTCGACCTCCTTCGAAAGCGCCAATTCGATGATCGCGCCAATGTTTAAATAACTGCGAATCGGCTCGCCCGCCCTCCCGATCTGATACGCCTCGTCGGCCTTCAGCCGATGCAACGCAAACCGATCCTCGTGCGAATAGATCGCCGTCGTGCGAATCCCAAGCTCGTGAGCCGAGCGAAACACCCGCGTCGCGATCTCGCCCCGATTGGCGACCATCAACTTGCGAATTTCAGACATTTCTTCACTCAATTGACAATTGATAATTAACGAATCGACGCGGCGCGATCGCCGCGGGTCGTTCCCCGACTCCGCTCGAAGGCGAATAAATCATATTACACGCCGATCGCGCCCCGATCGAGCGGTTCGCTCCCGAACGCGATGAAATTGTGCGGCAATCCCGCTGCGGACCGCGAACGTGTACGTTCCAATCCAATCTCGTCCCGGGATTCATCGACCGAGGATCCCTTTATCCCTCGGCCTCGACGGGATTCGCGAGCGTGCCGATCCGTTCAATCGTCGCCTCGAGCAAATCCCCCGCCTTGAGATACGTCCCGGTCGCCGAACCGACCCCCGAAGGCGTCCCCGTCGCGATCACATCGCCCGGCTGGAGCGTGACCAGACGCGACAGGAACGAAACGACAGCGGCAACCGGAAACACCATCTCGGCGGTCGATGCGTCCTGTTTCACCTCGCCGTTGACGCTCAATCTGAGCCTTAAATGCTGAGGATCGGCGATCTCGTCGGCGGATGTGATGCACGGACCCATCGGGCAGAACGTATCGTGCCACTTTCCGTGCATCCAATCGAAAAACGCGTCGCGCTCACGCGCCTTCCGCGCCGGGTTCGGTTTGAACTTGCGATCGGATATGTCGTTGATCACGGTATAACCCGCGACATAGTCGAGCGCGTCGGCCTCGTCGACATGGCGACACTCACGGCCAATCACCACGCCCAACTCGCACTCCCAATCGACGTGATGCGGCGAAACCTTGGGCAAAAGCACCACGCCCCCGGCGTGATTGATCGTCGTCGCGGGTTTCATAAAGATATACGGGAATGTTTCTGATCGTTCGGCGGCTTGGCCGCCGCGTTCCGCGACATGCTTGGCGTAATTGCCCGCGAGGAGAAACACTTTCGACGCGTAATCAACCGGCGGAAGGATCGTCACCTCTTCGATCGGCATCGACAATTCGTCGAGAGTCATCGGATCGAGCTCGCTGATCCAATCGGCCAAGATTTTGGCCTCGGCGAACAGCGTTCCCTCGGGAGGGAGGAGTTCGAGGATATCTTCGGTCGCCGCAAACGGCAGTTCCTCCCCCTCGGCGTCGAAATACGCCTCGTTCGCCTGGTGAAGCGGGATCACGCGATCGTCCGCGAAGAAGCCGATCAGAATCTCCTCGTCCAACTGGAAGCGACAAACCCTCATCGTCGAGTCCTCCACGATCCCGCCCTGGATTCCGTGAACACCCTCATAATTTATCGCCCCGGCGGAATCGACGCAATCGAAACAGCGTGACGGGACGACGCCGGCCGTATCATATCATATCAATCCGATCGATGTCGAAACCCGCGACCGAGTTTTCTATCGCGGAACCAAACGTGGAGATTGCAGAATGGGATAAAGTCGAATCTCCCGCGGATTGTAGCCCGTAAGATTCGCCCCCGCGATTACTCGTACCAGAGGCTGGAATTCGATCTCAAGGAGTGATACGATCTCAAGAAGATTTGGATATGCCGCGATAATTATCGTTCGAAGCCGCAGTCGGATCGCTTCGGGAACTCGTGGATCGAATAATGCCCCGCGAGGAATCGGCGCTTACCATCTCAACATGCGATTAACGCCGTTGTGATCAAACCGAAACCGACGAGTCGGCCGTGTCGGATGCTTATCGCACATCCCGCCTATGAAAACAGACCGATCATCGATACAAACACGTATTTTAACAATTATCCAATTACTAATATAGATTAAATCGAACGTCGATGTCCCGAATCCGATCGCCCTGGAAATCGGAACGATACTGGAATCGGATCGCACTCGCTCGCGCTCCGGGCTCGTATTAATGGGGAACGAAAGATTCCCGCTCGCGCCACGCGCGCGTATCGCGGAGATTCCTCTTTAAATACGAATTCATAGCGCATTAACATGTTTTTGCTTGATAATTTAAACGATAATCGACCGTCCGCGCGAGCGGCAAGGTTACGTAATCTCGCTGATCAACGATCCCTCGTCCTGGGCGTTCCATATCCAGTCGTTTTGCGGGTCGACGATGAACCAATCGGGCGCGACCCCGCCGATAATGAGATCGAACGTGTCGGCGACGACGATCGACGCTTGATCGAGCGAAATCAGACCCGCGGGAGTGGAGATCCCCTGCGTGAGGTTCGACACCCGGCTCGCAAGCGGAATCGGCTGATCCCATTCGGCGAGGATCGCGTCGATCGCTGCGGCGTTTTGATCGTAGATCGTCGAAGCCGCGATCATCAAATCATCACCCGAGCGACCGATAAGCACGTTCGATCCCCCTCCCCCTATCAAGACGCTCGGCCCGAGCCCTCCGATCAACACGTTTGTTCCCGATCCGCCGACGAGCGCGCTCGGGCCTCCTCCCCCTTTAAGAACCCCGTCGCCGAAAAAGAGCGTCGGCAGCGTGATCGAATCCGACGCCCAAATCACGTCGGCGTTCGATTGTCCGTAAGCGAAAATCGCACCCGTCGGATCGTATGTTCCCTCGTTCACTCCGTTGATCAAAACCGTCACCGATCCCGCCTGCGTTCCAGGAACAAATGAGATCACGCTGTTCGAAATCGATCCGCCGGCGACCAGATCGGTGAGCGCGGGATTAAGCGGATCGGGCTCGATCGCGACGGGAGAGATCGCGATCGAAGTCGTCGTCGCGGAGCTCTTCATCCCGTCGTCGTCGGTCGCGGTCGCGGTGATCGTGTAAAAGCCCGTATGTTGATACACATGATTGAGCGTAAGAGTCGATCCCGCGTTCAAGGTCGTCGCGGGCGAGCCGTCGCCCCAGGAGATGATATAAGCAAACCCCGCCGCCTCATCGACGCTCGAAGGCGAACTTGCGGAAAGATTGAGAACGATCGACTGACCGCGCGCACCAACCGAGCCTCCGTTGAGAGCGAGCGTCGGGGTAACCGCCGAAACGGCGATCGAAGTCGAAGTCGAAACGATCGGAGTTCCGCCGGGCTGGGGCTCGACGCTCGTCGAAACATCGTACGTCCCTTCCTCTTCGGGTGTAAACGTAAACGATTGTCCGGTTCCCGATGCATAGGCGGCGCCGTCGAACGTCACGCTCCATGTTTCAACATAAGTTCCCGAGGCGATTCCGCCGATCGAGCCGGTGAGAGCGATCGGAGATCCCTCGAACGTCGTATCGGGCGTCCCCGCGATCGCGACGGTCGGTTGCGCCGCCGAAGCCGACCAGAGCTCGTCGCCGTGAACGCCGTCGTTCGCGGTAAAGAATAAAGTTCCATTCACGTCGGTAAGTTGCTGCGCGTTTGCTCCTCCCGCGGTCGGATTCAGATCGGTGATCATCAAGGTTCCCGCGGCGGTTCCATCGCTTTCCCAAAGCTGCTCGCCCGCGGTCGAGGTTTGCGCCGTGAACCAGAATCGGCCTCCCGACGCGGTGAAATTCGACGCCGATTGGACGGTCGCCAGAAGGTTCGGAGTCGATCCCGCGGCGAGGCTCGATCCCCAAAGTTCAAAACCCGCCGCTCCCTGAGCGTAGAGCCCGAGATACGCGGCGTTCCCGGCGACGACGAGCCCCATCGGCGTCCCCGCGGGAAGCGCCGAGACGAGAGCCGTTCCCGCGGTCGTTCCGTCGCTCGTATAAAGACCCGACGCAAATGAAGTAACATCCTCTCCTGTGAACACTAGCTTTCCATCCGCGGCGCTCAATTGGATCGGCGAAACGTTCGGGGCGATCTGGAACGTACCCGCGGCGGTCCCGTCGCTTTCCCAAAGCTGCTCATTATATGTTGTTCCATTCGTCGCCAAAAAATAGAGCGTTCCGTTGAGAGCGGTGAGATCGGTCGGATACGATCCTCCAGCGCCGGGGTTGATGTCGGCGACGAGCCCCGTTCCCGCCGCCGTGCCGTCGGTTTTCCACAATTCATCGCCGTGGACGGGATCGCTCGCGGTGAAAAAAAGGTTATTCCCCGCCGCGGTGAAATCGCTCGCCTGGGGAATCGTCGTCAACAGCGAAGTTCCCGCGGCCGTGCCGTCGCTCGTCCACAACTCGTTCGCGCTTGTTGAATAATCATAAATTTGGAGATAAATTGTTCCGTTTAAAACCGCGATCGATTCGGTCGCCGAAGCGGGCAGGGGGGCCGCCTCGCTCGTTCCCGCGACCGTACCGTTCGTTTGATACAGGCCGACCGCGCCGGTTAAGGAGTCGGTCGCGGTGAAATAAGCGATCGACCCGATCGCGACGGGCGCCGAAGGTTCTAGATTGGTGGATAATTCGATCGTACCCGCGGCCGTTCCGTCGCTCGTCCAAAGCGTGTCGTAGGTTTGCAGACCGTCGCTCGCGAGAAAAAACAGGCGATTTCCGACGTTCGTCAGGTCGATCGGATTCGATCCCACGGAACCCGGGATGATGTCGGCGACAAGCGCCGCGGAAGCCGTCGATAAAAGCGTGATGCAATCGAGCGTTTCGACCCGGGGTCGAAAGTAAAAGTGGGATCGTTCACCCGTCCGTCGAGAGCCTCGAGTGCGCTCCCGCGGCGCCGATTGTCGATTGTGAAAAATGCGAAGATTGCGCGGCGTTCGACCGAACATTGGGATCGACTCCCTGGTGAAATGATTATGAATTGAAGCCGGTCCGCGAACGGAACAATTGAGGCTTGAACAAGACGACAACCCGGATATCCACGCTCCGGCGAAATCGAGGCGATTTGAGGATGACGTCCCGCCTCGATCCGATCGTCCGTTCGAGAAGCCGTTCCGTCGCGAACCGGTTATCATCAATCCTAGGTCGCGTTGATTCGGTTCGCTTCGCGTCATTCGTGTTTGCGATCGATTCTCGGATCACGATGCAAGCAAACGACGGCGACGATCGCTGGAATCGACACTTTCTCGTATTTCTGTTTCGACGCGGCGACATCGGCTTATTATTTCGGCGAAATGAGTTTTCTTTTACATGATTAACGAGCGCGAGTCGAGCCGATCGAAGCCTCGTCTCGTCGCCGACTTTCGATTCCGGTTTGCAAACACAATGGAGGATTGATCATGAAAAGCGACCATCCCGCGGCGCTTCCCGACGAACGGTTGCTCGCCGATTGCCGCGTCTCGTTCACGCGACGTTCGGGACCGGGAGGACAAAACCGCAATAAGGTGGAGACGGCCGTCGTACTCAAGCACCTGCCGACGGGAATCGTCGTCGAGGCGAACGAGCGGAGAAGCCAAAGCGAGAATCGACGCGTCGCTCTCGATCGGTTGCGACGCTCGCTCGCGGTTGCGATCCGAATCGAATCGACCGCCGATCAAGCCGTTTCCAACTTATGGAAAAGCAGGCTCCGCGATCGAAAAATCGCGATCAACCCCGCGCACGCCGATTTCCCCGCGCTCCTCGCCTTCGCCCTCGACGCGACCGCCCAAGCGGGCTGGGACGTCGCCGCCGCCGCGGCTCGGCTCGATTGCTCGTCGTCACAACTGGTGAAATTGTTTAAACATGAACAAAAAGCGATAGAGCTTGTCAATCGTCATCGCGAATTCAAAGGTTTAAATCCTTTGCTTTGACTCCGAAATGAAATCGATTCGCCGCCGACTTCGATCGAGGATCGATTCGTCGGGCGTTCACCAGGCCCTCCTCATCCGGATATAACGGAGAGATGAACCCGAATCCGCTTTTGCAACTGACCGACGCGGGGCTTTATTGCGAGCCGGGGGATTTCTTCATCGACCCGTGGAAACGCGTCGATCGCGCCGTGATCACGCATGCGCACTCC
>JAKBCQ010000082.1 GCA_021807585.1 Planctomycetota bacterium
GTCATGGAGAAGATGCGCGAGGCGATCGCAAGCGGACCCGCCGAACCGATGACGCGCGAGGATTGGGAAGAGCTAGAAATGCGAGTTTGGGAACGACAGAAGAAACAGAATGTGGAACGGTGACATCCTTCATCGTCGTCAAACACATATCGGCGATACGCGACTTGGATAAGGCTTCTCATTATATCCAACGACAAAGCGGTCCCGATAGAGCGATTCGATTTCTTCGCAACGCGGAGATCACTTTTTCGAAATTGGCATCAAGGCCAAGATTGGGAGCTATTTATCAAAATACCGATTCTCAATTTCAAGATCTCAGAGTTTTCTCCGTCTCTCGCTTCAAGAATTATCTCGTCTTCTATCGGCCGATCGACGACGGAATCGAAGTGTTACGCGTACTGCACGGAGCGCGCGACATACAAAACATCTTGGCCGACGACGACGATTCGCTTTGAATGAATCGCCGGCGGCGCGGGCCGCCGACGACTTGTTTCAAACGCCATCGGTCCTAAAACGTCATCACGTCTCAAAACATTAATCGATCGCCGCGCGAGGTCCGGCGTTTATACGGTCGTCGGCCAGGGATAGACGTAAGGTGCGCGGTAATCGCGGCGAAGGAGTTTGTTCGCGGCGTCGTCGCCGACGATCACCTGCTTTTCGCCGTCCCACTCGACGCTGCGGCCGAGCTTCATCGAAAGCATGCCCAGCAGGCTCATCGTCGTCGACCTGTGGCCGATCTCGATATCGCAAACCGAACGCCGCTTCTCTTTGATCGCGGCGAGAAAATCGGCGAAAAGCTCGCGGATATTCTGCTGATCGGGCTCGTGAAGCTGCGCGGGATATGTGATCACCGATTTTTTGCCGTCCCACGGGTAAAACGTCCAGCCGTCGAGCCAGCCCATGTGGAACGTCCCCTCGGTGCCGTAAAAATAGCACCCGAGGTTGTGCTTCTCGGCCTCGTTGCCGGCGTAAAGCCGATGTTCCCACGTCGCCGTGAACGACTCGAACTCGAACGTCGCCACCTGGGTATCGGGTGAGTTCGTGTTGTCTTCAAGGATATGACGAGCTCCAAACGAGCTCACCTTTTTGGGGTATTTCTCGTCGGTCCACCAGAGGATCTGGTCCATCCAGTGAATGCCCCAATCGCCGAGCTGGCCGTTGGCGTAATCGAGGAACATCCGGAATCCCTTGGGATGCATCTTGGGATTATAATGACACAAGGGAGCGGGGCCGCACCACATGTCCCAATCGAGCTCTTTGGGGGGCTCGGCGTCGGCGACTTTCTCTCCTTTGCCGCCTGGATAATGGACGAAGGCGCGCACCATTCCGATCTTCCCCGCGCGGCCTTCTTTAAGGAACTTCATCCCCGCGATGTTGTGAGGCGAAACGCGGCGATGCGTGCCGACCTGGCAAACGCGGTCGGAATCGCGCGCCGCTTGAACCATGGCGCGCCCCTCGTTGATCGTATGACAGATCGGCTTTTCCACATAAACATGTGCTCCCGCTTTCATCGCGGCGATCGCGATCAGCGGATGCCAGTGATCGGGAGTCGCCACGATGACGATCTCGGGCTTCTCGCGGTCGAGGAGTTCGCGATAATCCTTGTAAACCTTGGGTGAATCGGCGGTAAGGCCCGCGATCACCTTTTTGGACGATTCGACCTGACGCGTGTCGACGTCGGCGACCGCGACGATCCGACACGAGCCCGATTGGATCGCCTCGCGAACGATGTTCGTTCCCCACCACCCCGTGCCGACGAGCGCGGTTTTGTATTGTTTGGTTTCATCCTTGGCTTGAACGCCGAACGAGAACCGGGGAAGCGCGGTCGCCAGCGCCGCGGCCGCGCCGCCGGCCTTGACGAATTCGCGTCGATTAATCGACATGTTGTTACTCCTAAGTTGTGAACGTTTTTCCTTGATAATGCCTTACCGCGCTTCCGTTCACGACTTGGCGAGCGCGTCGCGGACGACCTTGCGCATCTTTTCGACACCGGTCCGAGCCACGGCGCGCGCATCCTGCTTCCAATAACCCCTGTTGAAGAGCTCGAGCGAAAGCATGCCGCGAAAGCCGATGTCGCGGAGATCGCGGATCAATTCGCCGAGCGGAGCGACGCCGTCGCCGGGATAAACGCGTTGGGCGTCGTCGATCTTTTCCCGCGGAGGGTCGGCGGGATAATCGTTAAAATGAAAGACCGAAAGAGCCGACCCGGCGAGCATCCGTAACCCCTGGGGCCGCGACCCTCCCTTATGCAGGTGATACACGTCGGCGAGGATGCACGCCGAGGGATGACCCGATTCGATCGCGACGAGAGCCGCCTCGCCGAGCCTGGTGAGTGTTTTTGAGAAGCCCCAAACTTCGACCTCGGGAACGACTCCGATCGCCTCGCCGAGTTCGATCAGGGCGCGGTATCGATCGGCGACACGACGGAGATCGTCGATCCGATGATCGGTCGCTCCCGAAGGGGGCGCCGCGATCCGCTTGCCGCCGATCGCCTCGGCGAGCTCCATGTTCCGTCGCGCCTCGACAAAACCTTTCGCCCGCCGCGCATCGTCGTCGACCGCCCAATCGAAAAAGCCGATCACGCTCTCGACTTTGAGACCCGAATCGGCGATCCGCTTGCGCAAATCGCGCAAGCTTTTGCCGCGCTCCACGTAATTATCGATCTCGTTGATCCAGGGCTCGATTCCGTGATACCCCGCCTGCGCGGCGATCGCGACCTCCTCCTCGATCGGCACGTTCTGACCGCGAATCGTGCTCGTGTTCAAACAGTATCCAAAAGGCTCGTCGGCGGCCATCTCGGCGCCCTCGACCGCGGTCGATACCGTCATCCCGCCGACGGCGCCGACCGCGGCCGCCGCCCGCAACACCTCACGTCGATTCAAAGACATTTCTTATGTTCTCGTGCGTGAATCATGATTTCGGAATCAGCTCATATTTATGCGGTTTGGGCGCGGCGGCGGCGCGCTGCTTTTCGATCAGATCGCGCTCGAGCGAATCGATCCCTTCAAGAGCCTTCGCGAGGCTCGGCAGGCCGTCTTTCTCGAACGGAGTCTGGAGCATCCGCCACCGCTGAAAATGAACGTCGTTGTGCCGAATCGTCAGATGATGCACGTCGCGCGCCTGTCGCGTCATCGGCGTATCGAGCTCGGCGAGGTTGATTCCTTCAAGCAACGCGTCCATCGAGAATTCGCCCGCCTTCTGACCGTCGATCTTGAGCTCGTATTTCCCCGCGGTGACGCCGTAAACTTTAAGAGTTTCTTGATTGAGCGCCGCGATCACGTCCGAAGCCTTCACCGCGAGCGCAACGACGGGATCTTTCAAATCGATCGGCATCGGCAACGCCGAGTCGACCTGCGTCCAAGAAACGCCGTCTTTTGTTTTCAGATCTTCAATCTTTGTGTTATCGGATCGGATCACTTTCGCGCCGCCAAGATCGATCTCGACCGCGGTGACGACCGCGGGCGCCCGCCACGCCTTCAAAAGCGCCTCGGCCATCAGCAGTTGTCCCCCGGGACCGGGATGAACGCGATCGGCGATCAATTTGTCGGCGTGCGTCTTATCGAGTTCGGCGGCTTTCTTCAACGACGCGACGACGGGCGTGTTCAGATCGGCGACCCCCGCCCCTTCTTTTTGAGCCAGATCCTTAACGAATTCGCCGTATTTCACCAAAACGGCGTTATAACCCTCGGGGAACGTCGGGGGCCGCGTGACGTCGTCGAACGGCGAAGGCTGAATCAGCGTGAGACGAACCCCGGGAAGATGCGACTTGATCGATTCGACCATATGCCGATATCCCTTGGAGTAAACGTCAAAAATACCCTGATCGAACGGTCGATAACTCGCGTCGTTCATCCCCAGCATGATCGTCACCACCGTCGGCTTATAGGCGAACACGTCGCGGTCGAGCCGGACGTCGATCGGACCGCCGCCGCCTCCCGTCACGCGATCTCCCCCCCAGCCCGAATGAACGAACGAAACGTCCATCGTCGGGAATCGCGTAACTACATACGTTTCAGTGAAAGTGGTGTAAAGCCGCTGATCGGTAATGCTGTCGCCGTAGAACACGACTCGATCGCCGTTTTTGAGCGCGAACTCGTCGGCGGCGCGGCACGCCGCGGAAAACGCCAATAAACCCAATATCAGTGCGACCCGTGTGGGGGGATTGAACCGCTTCATCGTTGGAACCTCGTGCGATCGGTCGAGGAATTCGCCTGGTGAACGCTGCGCCGACCCCGCGCGTTCGCAATCAGTCGCGCCAACATAACCGACACGCGCCGCGCAAGAAAGCGGTTACCGCCCCGCGAAGCATCGGAACGCGGCCGCGCCGAATCGATCGCGATCACCCCTTTACTCGTCGCTCTCATTCGCGCAGCTTGGAATCTCGACGCCGCACCGGGTCGGGGCGGGTCGATTACGCCGGAGAACGCCGTTATGCCGTCGTCCCAGCTCATCATCACGACCGACGAACTCGCCGAACGATTAAATGATTCAAATATCAGGATCGTTGATATTCGAGGTTATGTTATGACCTCCCGGATCGAACCCGGGGTCGAGGCGGCGCGATACCGCGGCGCGCCCGAGGAATACGCGGCGGGACATGTACCGGGCGCGGTCTTCGTCGACTGGACGAAGGACATCGTCGACCCCGACGATCCCGTCCCGGCGCAAATCGCTCCGGCCGAGCTTTTCGCCGAGAAGATGGGGAAGCTGGGGATCGACGACGAGACGACCGTCGTCGCGGTCGATCACGTGGGAGGTCAGTTCGCGACAAGGCTTTGGTGGGCTCTGACGTATTACGGACACGATCGCGTGCGGGTGCTCGAAGGGGGCTGGAATCGTTGGGTCGACGAGGATCGACCGACTGCAACCGAGCCGACCGACGTTTCGCCGCGTGTTTTCACGCCGCGTCCCAGGCCCGAACTCCGCTCCGTGTGGAGCGACGTGCTCGGTTGCGTCGGCCGCGAGGATACGACGATCGTCGACGCGCGCGATCCCGGCCAGTATGCGGGTACGAGGCGGCGAGGCCCGCGCGGCGGGCACGTTCCGGGGGCGATCAACGCTCCGCGTGAACTCTTTTTTGATCCCGAGGGGGGCTTTTTGCCGATCGATGAGGTTGCGAAGCGGGTCGACGAGTGCGGCGTCGATCGGTCGAAGCGCGTCGTCGCGTATTGTAACGGCGGAGTCGCGGCGACCTTCGTCCTGTTCAACCTGAGTCGGCTCGGATTCACAAATATATCCAATTATGATGGATCGTGGAATGAGTGGGGCGCGCGGCTCGATCTTCCGGTCGAATGAAGGAGAGAGGATTCGAGCGAGAGGTGATTAAATGAACAAGAACGCGAGCAAATACTTGATTAATTTCTTTTTAGACGATCAATTCACATGAGCTAGGAGACATTGTTTGCGCTTGGAGTCGAGGTCGAGGGTCGAGCCCTCGAGCGCGGATTCATCATGTCCGAGTGAATCGTCCTCGGCGGCGTGGAACCGCCGGCGCCGACAAAATACGTCCGAAGCGGCGGCGGGGTCTTGCGTCGAGCCGCGCGGCGCGAAATATTAAACAATCCCAAATTTTGAGGACCGGAGAGCGAGCGAGATCCGGTCCGGCGTCATCATTCCGCCGATTCTCGTGCAAGGAGCGACTGGAAGTCATGCTGGAAACCGAACAGAAGCCACCGAACAACCGGGCCAGCCGGCGCGATTTCCTGCGCGGGTCTGGGCTGGCCGCCGCGACGACGGTTCTCACCGGGCGTGCGACCGCGGCGATCGAAGAAGCGCGAGCGCAAGACTCCGAAGTCCCAATCCTCTCGGGGGAGGTTCCGCTCAAGCTCAACGTTAACGGCCAGGAAAAAACGACCGTCGCCGAGCCGCGCAGCACGCTGCTCGATACGCTTCGCAATCGGCTCGACGTCACCGGCCCCAAGCGCGTGTGCGATCGAGCGTCGTGCGGAGCGTGCACGGTGATCCTTGAAGGCGAAACCGTGTATTCGTGCACGACCCTCGCGGTTTCGTGCCAGGGGAAGGCGATCGAAACGATCGAGAGCTTCGACACCGGCCCCAACGGCGTCCCCTACGCGTTTCATCAGAACGACGGCCTGATGTGCGGCTACTGCACGCCCGGGTTCGTCACCTCGTGCAAGGCTTTGCTCGATCAAAACAAAAACCCGACGCTCGAAGAAATCCAGCGCGGTCTCGACGGTAATATCTGTCGATGCGGAACATATGGCGGCGTGTTCAAGGCGGCTCTGGCCGCGGCCAAGACGATGAAGGGAGCGTGACCGATGGCTTCGTGGCCACAAAGTCCCAAGCTGATCGGCGGACGCATTCCGCGGCTCGACGGTCTTGGCAAGGCTTCCGGGAAAACGAAATATCCCTCGGATGTTCGTCCCGACGGCACGTTGTTCGGCGTGCTTCTTACAAGTCCCGTGCCGCACGCCAAGATCAAATCGATCGATACCGCGGCGGCCGAGAAGATGCCGGGTGTGAAGGCGATTCATCTCGTCGTTCAGGCGGGGGGAACGCTCCGCTATCAGGGCGAGACGATGGGCGGAGTCGCGGCCGAGAGCGAGGAAAAAGCTCGCGACGCGGCGCGGGCGATCAAGGTCGAATACGAGATTCTGCCGCACGTCGCGACCGAGGAGCAGGCGATGGCGCCGGGAGCGCCTCAGATCGCCAACGGTGGAAACGTACGGAAGGGGCGCGAGGTCGCCAATCCCAAGGTTGACGAAGCGTACCAGGCGGCCGATTTCAAGCTCGAATCCACGTATTCGATTCCGGTGATCACGCACGTATGTCTCGAATCGCACGGTCTCGCCGTTCGTTGGGATAATGATGATCACATGACGGTTTGGGCGAGCACCCAAAACGTCGGAGGCGTGTCGGGCGAGCTCGCGGGGGCGTTTCAGATCCCTGCGACGAACGTTCATACGATGACGGAAGTGATGGGGGGCGGGTTCGGATCGAAGTTCGGCGCCGACGTATGGGGGGTGATCGCGGGTCATCTTTCGAAGAAGGCCGGCGGCAAGCCCGTGCGGATGTTCCTCGACCGCTCGCAAGAGCACCTGACCGGCGGGAATCGCCCGAGCGGGACGGCTCATATCAAGCTGGGAGCGTCGAAAGACGGAATGCTGACGGCGATGATCGCCGAAACGTACGGGACCGGCGGGGCGAGCCGCGGCGCGAATTTCCCGATGCCCTACGTATATAGTATTCCCAACGCCAAACGCTCGCATAGTGATGTGTACATCAACGGCGGCGACGCTCGCGCGATGCGAGCCCCCGGTCATCCCCAGGCGTGCGCGCTGATGGAGGCCGCGATGGACGATATCGCGGCGAAGATCGGCGTCGACCCGCTCGAATTTCGGATCAAGAACCTGGCGCCGCGGGATTTCCGCACGCCGATCTACCTGCAAGAGCTCGAGCTCGGCGCCAAGGAGATCGGCTGGAAAGAGAAGTGGAAACCGCGCGGGCGAAACGGCTCGGGGACGATCAAGCGCGGCCTCGGGTTGGGGATGCACCAATGGGGTGGTGGCGGCACGACCGATAAGCAAGTGTCGTGCACGATCAACCCCGACGGATCGGTCGAGGTGAAATCGGCGACTCAGGACCTGGGAACGGGTACGCGGACGATCCTGGCGATCATCACCGCCGAGGTTCTTGGGCTCAAGACGACCGACATCACGTCGAACATCGGCGATTCGCTCTTTCCTCCTGGACAACCGTCCGGCGGATCGACGACCGCGCCTTCGATGAGCCCTCCCGCGTACAACGCGGCGCTTCAGGCTCGTGACGCGTTCTTCCAGAAGATCGCTCCGGCGCTCGCCGCCGAGGCGCAACAGCTTTCGCTCGCCGACGGCCAGGTGCTGATCGACGGTCAGGCTAAGATGTCTTGGA